>DOMV01000275.1 GCA_003509805.1 Planctomycetaceae bacterium | reverse complement strand
GGGGCCGTTCGTGGTTCGGCTGTCGGCGGTTCTGCTGTCAGGGATGCGGCCGCCGTGTTGGCTCGACGACGCGGACGGGGAATCGGCACGCAATCCGGTTCTCCGCCGTTTCGATTGTCGTCGTCAATTTCATGCGATTCACTTTCCTCCTCGTATGCGTCCTCGCCATAATCCTCTTCGTCCTCGTAATCCTCCTCCTCGTAATACTCATCCTCCTCGTCATACTCATCTTCCTCGTCTTCATCCCGGTAGTCCTCATTTTCATCCTCGTCCCCGAAATCGCTTTCGTATGCCGCAGTCCTGATGTCATTTGTCGTTGTGCGCGCGGGTGTGACGGCGAGGCTTACGACGGACAGGTCGCCTGGCGGCCGTGTCGTTTGTTGAGGCGTTGTTTGCCGAAGGGCGACTGGCGTTCGACCTGAAATCCACGAAAAGATCAGGATACTTGCCCGCAGCAGCGTTCCGTCATAGGCGAGCACCGCACCCGAGACGACGAAACTGCCCAGGAACAGGATGGCACCGACCGCTGAAACGTGTTGGACGAGAAAGTATTTGAGGATGGCCCCGAGATACCCCCCGGCACCGATCGGCGGCCCCGGGCTGAAGGGGATCGTGATCGACGCCATTCCGGAAGCACCCGCGACCAGGAGAAAAACGCCAAGCAACCGTAAAATCGATTGATCGACGCCTCGATTGCGCAGGAGATGAATCGCGCCGGCGAACAAGGCGGCAAGAAACGGGTAGGCGACGAAGCCGATCCCTTGGAGCATGGCAAAGGACGCGTAGGCCCCGGCACTGCCGCAATAGTTACGGATATCCTCCGTTCTCGGATAGACCGAACCGCGAGGCGGATCGCCCGGATCGTAGCCGATCAAACCGACCGCCAAAAAAACGGACAGCCCGAGCAACAGGATACCGAAAACACGATTGGGAGTAAAATGCATCGGTCTGGCACGCAAGATGATTGGCCCGTGCAAACGGCGACGTTGGTTGAGTAATACTGGAAACGCGATGAAAACGACCATTTGGCCAAGTCTGCCTACCGCGATCACTCGCCCTTAACCCCTGTTTGAACAATGACATAAACGGATCGTTCGAGCGGCGGGCGATTGTGCGCGGGAGGATTGTCAGGCCGTTTACGGTCAAGTTGATTCGGCGAGGGAATGACGAAAATATCGGATTCCATGCTGAAAACCGAACGTAGTGACTCCCGGGAAACCGCGGCAAGCGCGCCTACCCGGGGCAGTCGGGATCATCGTCCCGGATCGCCGACGATAGCAAAAAAAAAGCCTCACGCCATCCAACCGTGTTTTTCCCTAGAACCGGGTGATTGATTTTAACGATTGATCGGGATATGATGGGGATGGATTTCCCGGATCGTCTGCCGGACAAGGGACAAGCATGCAAGGGACAAGCATGAAAGCGTAAAGAATTGCCGCGCCGGTATGTCGCTCCTTTCGTTGAAACGACCTGTTGTTTGAAGACCTGTTGTTTGAAAAAACCGGTTTCCGTGAAAGACGCCGCGTTTGTGACGGTGTTTTTTGACGGTGTTTTTTGACAATCGCATCGATCTTTTTCCGTTTTCCCGATGAAAAAATGCGTTCACGATATCGGCGAAGGAACGATTCGCCGGATTGATTGGCAGGACTTGATCCCGGTTGTTTTCCTGGCGAAGATTCCGCGTGTGGCGATCGGTTTGCGGCCGCTCTACCTGGCAATGGTCGGAGTCCTGCTCACGATTGCCGCCGGATATTTATTGAATATCGCTTTTGCCCCGGAGACCGGTTCGGATTCTTCCGGACGTATCCGGCGGGAAACGGGCGGGGAACGGCTTTCCCGGCTCTGCGAGCCGATCAATGTCCTTCCGCTCCTCACGCCGGCACGTTACGATTGGAGCGAGGAACCGTCGTCGAATTTACGGAGCATTTTTCATGGCGGCGTCTTCCTCCCGTGGAACGTGTTTTTGAGTGCCGCCGGTGATGTTTGGACCTGGGATATCGGCCCTCCCGGAAACGCATCGTCCGCCCCCGGGCATGTTTTTTCCTCCCGTTTCTCGGTTCCCGCCGTTCCTTCGTCGATTTGGTTCTTTTTTCTCATGCTGCTCTGGGGGTATCTGGGGACCGGTATTTCCCGGGTCGCCGCGATGCGATTGACGGTCCGGGAAAACGAGTCGCTTTCCACGCTTTCCGCATTCATGAAGCAGACCTCGGGCTCGACCTTTTGTTCGTTCCTGATTCCGTTGATCGGGATGCTTTGCTGTTATCTGCCGAGTCTTCTGCTCGGCCTGATGTCGAACGTTCCCGTGTTGGATTATCTCGCCGGCCTTCTTTTTCCGCTGGGCTTGCTCGCCGGTTTGTTGTCGGTCCTTCTCGGCGTCGCGCTGGTGTTCGGGTGGCCGCTCATGGTCGCCGCCGTGGCGGTTGAAGGAAGCGACGCCTTCGACGCCGTGAGCCGGATGTACTCCTATGTTTACCAAAGACCGTTGCACTATTTGTTCTACCTGGCCTGTAGCGCCTGCCTCGGAATGGTGTCCTTCTTTTTCCTGTCCCTTTTTCTTGACGTCGCGGCAGGCTCGGCCGTCCTGTTTTTTCCACAATCGATTCGGGACGTCGCCGCGACGGGAGCGCCGACGTTTTTCGTGGAACCCGGCCTCGCGGGCGGAATCGGCGCCCGTTGGATCGATGCCAATTGGATCATAGCCGCCTGGCTCGGCCTTTTTTCCCTGATTAAAATCGCGTTCGTTTTCACTTTTTTCTGGGGCAGCGCCGTCGCAATCTACCTGCTTCTCCGGAGGAGCGTCGACAATGCCCCGTTGAACGAGATTTATCGTGCGCCGACGCTTCTTCCCGATCCGCTTCCGATGCCCGTGACGACGCTCGCGACGGCCCAGGAGAACGGTTGAAAAGTACGTGTTTTTCAAAGTCAAGCCTACCCCGGGTCGGCACACTCCGGATACTCCGGGAACACGGTTCCCGGCTCGTGACTTTTACCGTTTGTGAGTCGAATGTCATTTGCCATACGAAACTTTTCCCGTGCGCTTGCCGTATTGCCCATCCTTTTCTCCGGCATGGGAACCGGGGGCGGAAGAAGCCGTCCTGGAAGGACCTGAGGAAGACCCGCTGCACCAGGCGATTCCCTTCGGGCGCCGCTCGTTCCACCTTGCGCCGTGGCGGCCCGATTGACCGCCGTTCTCCGCGCGGCGAAAGAAACGGGGGTGCGACCGATCATCCTGCTCAACGGCCATCACGGCGGACCGTGTCCGTATCACCACCGCGAGATGCACGCTCTTGAGGACGCCCCGAAAGGATCGATTATTGCGACGATCCGCAAAACGGGCGGTTGTGTGGGCTGTGTTTGCCAACGACCCAACCGGCTTTGATATACTGAAGGCGGTTGAAATTTTCCCGAAGCCGATTCCCGGGAAGCCTGCCCGTCGAAACGACACTGCCGAAGGTAAGCAGGCGGATAGGACGAAAAACTTAACCGGCTCCGGTATATAAAATGCGGTCGCCCTCCCGTTGACGGTCCTGAACTTTGCGGTATACTCGACGTTGTATTTTTGTATCCCGGTTGTTCCACGTCTGCGGTCCGTGAACGTCCCGGGCATCTTTTATGACCGTTCACTCTTGTCGCCGAAACGTCGGCAGCGGGGTGGTCCGCACGGGGTAATCCGCGCAGGGCTGTTCGCGAAGCCGGTGTGCCGAAGGCGCTGGAAAGGTATCGAATCGCATGTCGGACGTAACTTCTTCACCAATTTCATTTTCGCTCCAGGAACTGCGTGACGCGGGCGTCCATTACGGGCACCGCGCCAGTCAATGGAATCCCAAAATGCGGCCGTATGTCTATGGTCGTCACAAACAAATCCATATTATCGACGTTCGCGAAACCGTTCGCGGACTTCTTCTTGCCCGCAAGTATCTCAAGCAGGTCGCCGCGCAGGGGCGGTTGATTCTTTTCGTCGGCACCAAACGTCAGGCGACGGATACGATTTCGACCGAGTCGCAACGTTGCGGGATGCCGTTCGTCGCGGAACGCTGGCTCGGTGGGACGTTGACCAACTTCCGTACGATCCGTAGCCGACTCGGTCGGCTGGAAGAGTTGGAACGTATTATCGGAAATCCCGAAGAGCTGGCGACCTACTCAAAGAAGATGCAGGCTTCGTTGACGCGCGAATACAAAAAAATGTATCGCAACCTCAACGGTATCAGGCACATGAGTCATTTCCCGGAATGTATGGTGCTTGTCGATCCCAAGAAGGAAAAGAATGCCGTTTACGAGGCCCAAAAACTGGGTATCGTTACGGTTGCGCTGATCGATACCGACTCCGATCCCGATGAAATCGATTTGCCGATTCCCGGTAACGACGATTCGATCCGTTCCATCGAAATTATTATGCGTTCGCTGGCTGATGCCGTGATCGAGGGGAAAAAAGAGGCGGGAATCCTGAAAGAAAGCGAATAAGAGTCGCGTTTCGGCCGAAACGGAAAGAAATCGCTCCATCGATACTTTCCGTTTTTTCGTATCGTTTCGTTACAATATCAAAATTTTTCACTATAAAAGGATCATTCAGATGGCCGACATTTCTGCCGCACAAGTCAAATCGCTTCGTGATCGTACCGGGTTGCCGTTCGGAGATTGTAAAAAGGCGTTGCAGGAGGCAAACGGTAACGAGGACGAGGCCGTTGAGCTGATGCGCAAAGCCGGTAAGAAAACCATGGAAAAACGTTCCGACCGCGAGACCGAATCCGGACGGATCGCGATTTACACCGATCCTAAGACGGGTACGACCGCGATGGTCGAGTTGCTTTGCGAGAGTGCCCCCGTCACCCAGAACGAAGAATTTATCGCGTTGGTCAACAACATGGCCAAACAACTCGCGACCGGGCAGGGCGCTTCCTCCATGGAGGAATTGTTGAAGCAGACGCCGGAAGGGCGCGCGACGACCCTGCAACAGGATCTCGACGACTTGATGAACAAAATCCGCGAGGTGTTCAAGGCAAGCCGGATGGTCCGGGTGGAAGGCAAAAGCGCGAACTACCTCCACCACAACAACGCCGTCGGCGTGATCGTCAAAATCGAGGGCGCTTTTTCCGAATTGGCCCGCGATATTTGCATGCACATCGCTTCCATGAAGCCGAAAGCGCTCAAACAGTCCGACCTTGATCCGACCGTTATCGCCAAAGAGCGCGACGTCGTAACGGAAGAAGTCAAGCAGAACAATGCCGGGAAACCGGACAACATCATCGAAAAGATCGTCGAAGGCAAGATCAAGGCGTTTTTGGCCGAAAGTTGCCTTCTCGATCAACCGTTTGTCAAGGATCCCGCTAAGACCGTCGCCCAGGCTTGTAAAGACGCGGACATGGAAGTCCTTGAAATGATTCACTGGGTTCTCGGCAAAAATTAAACGGACCGGGCCCTTGTCGTACTGAAAGCGAGCGATATTTCCCGAAGCCGAATTTTCGGGAGCCGGTTTTCACGAAGGGGCAACAGGCGATTAGACCGCAAACGGCCTGAAACCACGGCCTGAAACGGTGATCGCTTGTGGCTCGAACGAAACGTGCAACCGGATATTTACAAGGACGTTGTGGCGAGTGAGTGCGGCAGGCGGACTTGACCGAATGTTCGTTTTCATCACGTTTCCAGTATATCACAGTTTTCTCATGACAGAGAACCATTCTTCGTCGCCGAATTCCGAAACCGCTCCGGAACAGCCGAAACCGCGCATCCTGATCGGATCCCAGCGCAATCCCGAGGCTTACAAGCCGAAACCCGTCGTTCCGGTCGTCGATCCCGATGCGCCGGAATCCGAAGCGGGCTCGGTTGCGCAACCCGCGAAGCCTCAAACCGTTTCGGTTGCCCCTTCCCGCCATGCGGGTTCTTCGCCAACAGAGGAGAGGGACGGGGCCGACCCGGCGCCACCGAAGCAAAGGCCGAAAATTCCGGTCGTCATGGACGAAGACGCCGAGGATGAAACGTCGGATCATCTTTCTGAGGAAGGTCTTAAAAAATTTCAGGCAATTCCGTCCGCACCGATCGGCAAGGTCGAGGTGCCCGGCAAGCGTGGCCGACTTTCGAGCGATCTCGCGAGGGAATTCGAGCAAATCTTCGGCGAAACGGAAATGGATTCGCTGATGCAGGATGCCGATGCCGTCGCTTCCAAGGCGATGATCGAGCCGGAAACCAAGACGAAGGGAAAAATCCTCCGCAATGGTCGCGAGCATGTTTTTATCGACCTCGGAAGCCGAAATGAAGGTATGCTCTCGCTTAAAATGTTCAGCGAGGACGACGTGCCGGTAATCGGTGCTGAAATCGAGGTCATCGTCGTTCGTTTTCTGGCGGAAGAAGGGCTTTATGAATTGACCCGACCGCTCGCGGCGGCCGATGTCAAAGACTGGGCTCAAGTCCATGAAGGCATGGTCGTCGACGCCGTGGTCACCAAAGCGAACACGGGCGGTGTCGAATGCCAGGTCAACCGGCTCCGCGGTTTTATCCCGATCAGCCAACTTGCCCAGTTTCGCGTCGAAAAACCGGAGGATTTCGTCGGCCAAAAACTGACCTGCGTCGTCATCGAATGCGATCCGGCGAGTCGAAATCTCGTTTTGAGCCGGCGCGCCATGATCGATCGGGAACGGGAAGAGTTGCGGCAAAAAACGTTGACGGAACTCGAACAGGGCCAGACGCGGGAAGGAGTCGTTCGCAAAATTATCGATGTCGGCGCATTCGTCGATTTGGGCGGCGTCGACGGTTTTATCCATATCAGTACGCTTTCATGGGGCCGGGTCCGCCATCCGGGCGACATACTCCAACAGGGCCAGCGAGTCAAGGTCAAAGTGCTCAAGATTGACCACGAGCAGAACCGCATTTCCCTTTCCTACCGCGACGATTCGGCCAACCCGTGGACGAATATTTTCGAACGTTTTCAGGAAAAAACGCCGGCCCGCGGTAAAGTTTCGAAAGTCATGGATTTCGGCGCTTTTGTCGAGCTGATGCCCGGCGTCGAAGGGCTCGTCCATATCAGCGAACTTTCCCACAAACGCGTCGGCAGCGTCGGCGAGGTTGTTCGCGAAGGGGATTGGGTAGACGTTTATATTCAATCGATCGATGTGCCGGCGAAACGGATCAGCCTTTCGATGAAGCAGTTGATGCCGGAACCCGTCAGGGAGGAGACGCCGGAAGAAGGCGGCGCTTCCGCGTCTTCCCAAGGCGGATTCAAATCGAAAGGAAAAGGACGTAAAGAAGAACAGGAACCGGTTGCGGCCCCCGTCAAGTTCAAGCACCATCCCAAAGGTCCGCTCAAGGGTGGGACCTCCGGTTCGAGCGACGGCGCCCAATTCGGGCTGAAATGGTAAGCAGGTGACCTTCGTTTTCGGCCCGTTGGTCGTTTGTACTTCAGACGGGGCCAAACCGCTTGTTTCAGCGACGAACATAACAGCCGGCAAGGAAGGCGGACGGAAATTCCACGCGGGCCGTATTGACGGAATTGATGCAAGCCGGGAGCGCAACAGCGCGAAGCGACCGGGATTTTATGCCGTAAACGGCCTGATAATCTTCCCGCGCACAATCCCGCGCATAAGCGCCTGTCGCCCGAACGATCCGCGTAAATACGAACATTACCAAAAGTTGGGGCGAGTGCGTGCGGCAGGCGGACGTGACCGAATGTCCGTTTTCATCGCGTTTCCAGCATACCTCGACTCCGGTCACTGCGCTACGCTTCGTTCCCGGCTTTCATGGGCTTTATTGCGGGCATTTTCATGCCGTTTGGAAGTATACTACATCAGGTAGATTCATGGGCACTGTATCCCCTCAATATTCTTCCATCGACGCGGCGATCGACGCGATTCGAGAGGGCCGTATCATTATCGTCGCCGACGACGAAGATCGTGAAAACGAGGGGGATTTCATCTGCGCCGCGGAACGCATCACGCCCGAGCTTGTCAACTTCATGCTTGTTTACGGGCGCGGGCAGACCTGTATGCCGATCCTGCCGGAACGTTGTCGAACGCTGGACCTGACGCAGATGGTCCGCGATAACACGGCGCCGCTCCAAACGGCGTTTACCATTCCGATAGATCATGTTTCCGCCAAAACCGGGATTACGGCCCAGGAAAAGGCGGCGACCATTCTCGCAGCGGTCGATCCGAACGCGAAACCCGCCGATTTCGTCCGGCCCGGGCATTTGTTCCCGCTTGAGGCGAAAGAAGGCGGCGTGCTCCGTCGTGCCGGTCATACCGAGGCGGCGATCGACCTGTGCCGGCTTGCCGGGCTCAAACCGGCCGGGGTTTTGACGGAGATTCTCGACGATACCGGAAACAGGGCCAATCGTACGAAATTATTCCAGTTGGCGCGGCGGTTCGGGCTGGAGATCATCACGATCGAGGAGTTGATCAAGTACCGTCGGCGTAACGAAAAGATCGTCGACCGGATCGCCTCGGCCGAGCTCCCGACGAAATACGGACCGGCCACAATCCATGTTTACCACGTTCGATTCGAGGCGAATGAGCCGATCGCCTTGGTTTTCGGCGATCCGGCATCGGCCAAGGAACCGCTCGTCCGGTTACATTCGTCGTGTTTTACGGGCGATTTGGTCGCGTCGTTGCGTTGCGATTGCGGCGACCAACTCCATGCGGCGCTCCAGATGATGCGGGATGAGGGAACCGGCGTTTTCGTTTACCTGCCTCAAGAGGGCCGCGGGATCGGTCTTTCGGAAAAAATCAAAGCCTATCACCTCCAGGACGGCGGGATGGACACGGTCGACGCGAATCTTGCCCTCGGGCACAAAGCCGATCTGCGGGATTACGGGGTCGGAATCCAGATTCTCAAGGATCTCGGTCTTTCCCGGATACGGTTGCTCACGAACAACCCCAAAAAAACCGACGCGTTCATTTACGGAGGTTTCGACCTCGCGGTTGCCGAACAGGTCCCGATTTTCTGTGAAACGAACGAACACAACCGGAGATACCTTGAAGCCAAGCGGGACAGGATGGGCCACAAGCTGCCCTGAGCATCTCCGTTTATACTGAAGGCTGTTGGAATTGCCCGAAGCCGACTTTCAAGGAGCCTGTTTTCCTCCGGCCGTGTCGTTTTCGGTGGGCAGGCTTCCCGGGGAGCGGTTGCGGGAAAATTTCAATGGATTTCAGGTATTTTGCACACAAATAATGAAATCGTTTCTCATTGGCTTGGTGCATTTCTATCGTTGTACGATCGGCCGGATGCTCCCTCCCGTCTGCAAATACGAACCGACGTGTAGCGTCTATATGATCGAAGCGATTCGCAAGTACGGGGCGGTCCGCGGCGTCCTGAAAGGGTGCTGGAGGTTGCTCCGATGCAATCCCTGGAGTCGCGGCGGATATGATCCTCCCTGACCGCATGTGGGGCGTACATGCCGTCTTCATGTTTTTCTGATTTTGAAAATCCGCGACTTCGGCGTGTCGATTCTTCCTCTTCCGCGAAAATCGGGCGACTCGGTGCGAAATTTTGCCGAAACCCTCCCTTTTCGACCGCAAGACGTGTGCCAACGTCCGGGTTTTGGCCCAGATTGACTTTGCCATCGTCCCGGTGCTCACCAAAAGAGCCCGTATCCCGCGGAGAAATGATGGGCGCTGAAATCCCCGGCCCATTCGGCGTCGTACCGGCAAAACAACAGGTATTTCGGGCCGACGTTGACGGTGATCCCGGCCCCGAGTTGCATTAAATCGGGGACCGTCAGGGCGCCGATGACGGAAAATTCTTCGTAGGCCCATTCGCCCGACGCCGGATCGTATTCCCAGCCCGTCCCTTGGGAACGGATGGCGCCTTCGCTGGAATCGTGAACCCAGGCGCAACGCAGGGCGGGCGTAATCAAGCATTCGCCGCGAAAATAAAAATCGTATTCCAGTTCCAGGGCGAAGGTGTGCAGGAACCCGTCGTTGTTACGTTTGGCAAACGTCCGGTTGTCGTTGCCGAGCCCCCGTTCCCGATAGGATTTGTCACGGGTATGGACGTAGTTGAACGTGTAGGAGGGAATGATCCAGAAATCGCCGAACCGGACTCGTTTGGCGATTTCCAATGCCGCGAAAAGAGAGTCCTGTCGCCGGTTCCCCAAGCCGATGTAATTGATCGCCCAATGCCCCGTATCGGCCGTATCCAGTCGTTCGGCGTTGTAATCGCCGTACCCGTAACCGATCATCGATTTGACCGACCAATAATCGGCGAACCAGGCGCTGTGGACCGAGAGCATCATGAGACTTCCCTTGGCCCGGCTGAAACCGTCGTTGAGTGTCAGGTCCGGCTGAAACAGGCCCATGTTCGCGCCGAGGACGAAGTCGGTCAGCACCTGCATTTCGCCGCCGAAGCTGCTGCCCAGGGTTGTCGCGGAATAACCGTGGATCCCGTCCCTGTCGGACATGTCCGCGACATCGCCGTTGACCTCGTTCCAGACGTTGTAGGACCTGCGTTCGGGCGTCCCGGGATTATGGAAGGTGAACTCTTCAAGCCGTTTGAAAATGGCCGTGTTGTTCAGGAGAATGTTCCGCCGCGTCGTCGCCGGAAGCGTCGCGTCGATCATCGACGTCATCTGTCCCCAAAGCGGGTCGCCGGAAAAAACGACGAACAGCAACAACACAGGGAGCACCGCTTTGATACCGAAGCCGGTTGAGTCGGCGATCGACACCGCCCGGTCAATCCGCCTGTTCACCCGCCTGTTCCCTTTCCGAAACCAGGTTCCCGAATCGTCGGTTTCGGGAAATGGGAACGGCCTCCGGTACAACATCGATCCGATTGTCGTCGCATTTTTCTTTCGCATGGAGGATCCGCCGAAAAGGGAGAATTTTCAGCGGATTGTGCGAAAAAACGGCAATCCTGTCAAGAGAAACTCACGGATCTGTGAAAAAATTCCGAACGTAGCGGCGACGGAGGCAGCCGCGCCGTATTTAGACCGAAGCCGGTTAAGTTTTCTGGTCAAACCGCCTGTTTACCTTCGGCAGTGTCGTTTCCGGTGGGCAGGCTCCCGAATCGTCGGCTTCGGGAAATTTCAATGGCTTCCAGTATATACCGATCCGTGAATCAATCAATCACCCGGAATTGCAGCACCGTATCCCATTCGTTCCGTTCCTCGCCGCGCCGGAACGCGACCGGAATGGTCCGGTCGATCAGCATGAAAGCGCGAAAACGACGCACTTCGGTTTCTCCATCGGCGCCCCGTTCCCGACCGAGAACGTAACCGTCCGGGAAAACCGCGTTGAAAATGTCATTGCTCGAAATATGGGAATGAGCGTCGGAACCGTACTTGCTTCGATAATCGGTATAATTATTAAAGTGCTCGGCTTCGAAAAATCCGACGGTCATCCAGACGGCAAAGACGTTGGAGCGGTTCGTGGTCACGTCGGAAAGTCGGCTCATCGAATCGAACATGTTCCGCGTGTTAAACGCCTGCGCGGCGGTTGCCGACGACGACGTGTAGGCGAACAGGGGCACGCGATCCGGGGAAACTCCCGCGGAGTTGGAACGCACCAACGCTGTCTCGGCCGGATCGACAAGCATCCCGGTCGGACCCCCGGCCGCGACCGGATCGGGAACCATCGCGGCCGCCGAGGGACTACGGAACACTCCGGTGAACGTCGTCGGTACGTCCGTCACCGTTTTCGATTTTTCGCGTGCCGTTTCGAAATCGGCGAACGTGGAGGGAACGGTGCCGTCGCCGACCATGGCGTTCCAGGCCGTTTCCGGCATCGTGTTCAAATTGATCTTGCCCGGTTCGCGGTACGTCGAAACAACGGCGACGGTATCGTTTCCGTTTTTCGATTCTTCCAGCGTTCCGGCGAACTTGGAGGGAACGGAGACGAAATCGAGGAATCCCGCCAGATTCAACGACCGGTGCGAACCGTCGAAACGTGCCCCGTGGAAAAAGTTGAGCAAATGCGGCGTCGCGGTGTTCACGCCAAGCGAGCCGGGCTCGTTGGCGGCATTGAAGTAAGGATTGCCCATGGCGCTCGGGGTACTCAGGTATTCGAGCCCGAACCGGCCCGGGGCCGAGGCGGGAACCTGGAGGATGCCGTAGGTGTTTGCAAACGGTGCGTCGTTCCACGGAAAGACACGCGACGGGGCGGGCTCATAGGTGACGGCGGTCGTTCCGCTTATCATGCACGGCGAACCGATATAGACGTCGTATTGCCGGATATCCGTGGTGGGCGAATCGGCGAATCGGCGCAGCGGGTGTCCGCTCATGGTCGGGTCCGTCATTTTGCCCGGGGCGAAGCGGGGTAGCGGATAAATATCCGGTGAGCCGAAATTGACCGGCGTCGGCGAATGGTTGAGAAAACCGAACGTGCAGGTGTAGCCGTGATCGATCCCGTGCGTGACGACCGGCTGATATGCGGCTTGGTTGTTCGTCGAAAGCAGGTCGTTGAAAGGGGGTTCCAGGTTCGGGCGGTTCCGCCACGTTTCCGGGAGCGATTGGGTTCCCTTCCGGGTCCAGATATTGGCGAACCCGGGCAGGTTGACATCCCGGACCGGGATTTGCCGCGACGCGAAAACGACTTCGTTCGGGGCGTCGTGAACCAGGTTCGGATCCGTCGTGTCGGGCGATTTCGCTTGTTCGCCGCTGTAGACGACCAGGTCGATCATCGTCCAGTCGATCGTGATATAGGGATTCAACAACGGATCGTAATCGCGGTGCGGATCGGCCAAACGCTGCAAAAAGAGCGGCTTGTACGATGGAATCGCGCCCGTACCGTAGAGGCCGTCTTTGAAGATCGCGCTTTGCATCGTCGGGTTCAGGTCGTAGGGCTGATCCTTGGGGGCGGCGACCGCCAGACTGTCATAATAAGAAGGCACGGAATTGTCGGGCCCGGAAATGTTGACGCCGACGGACACGCCCGCGGCAGTCGCGGCGGCGACCATCACCCGCGGCG
>DOMV01000127.1 GCA_003509805.1 Planctomycetaceae bacterium | reverse complement strand
CGCGCTCGACGCCGCCGGAACGGATTTGCAGAAGGCCCGGATCACCCTCAAGCCGGATGTGGCCGGGAATGAAATCGTGTTCAAAGGCAACACCGATTCCAGGGGGAAAAACGCCGTCTTCATGAACCGGAACGCCGAACTCGACCTGAGCCCGGTTTCCGGCGCCAGCATCCTTTTCTACGATCCGATTGCCAGCCTTTCGACCGGCGGTCGCAACGGGAACGTCATCAATATGACGGGGGGGAGCGGAACGGTCAAACTGTGGAACAACTCCGATTACTACGGTGATACGAACATCACTTCCGGCCGGTTCGTCCTCGCGACCGCGGACGGGGACGGAAACGCCTCGGCCTCTTTCGGAAATCGTTCCTCCGGGACGTTCGCCGTCCACCAGGGCGGGACCGTGGTCATGGAAGCGGGAACGAGCCTGTTCGCCCAGCAGATTCAATTCAACGGCGGAACCGTCGAAATCGCGGGCAATGCCGTACTCGATGCCGGAAGCGCGATCGTCCTCACCGAACTCGGTGGAACCTTCGATGTCAAAAAAAGCCAGTCGCTCACCGTCGCCAAAGCGATCGAGGATCTCGACACGGACAACAATGCCGCGACGGTCGGGACGCTGACGAAAAAAGGCGACGGAACGCTCGTCTTCTCGGAAGTCCAGCTTTACAGGGGGCCCACCGAGATCGAAGGCGGGACGCTGCGCCTGGATGTCGCGGATGCGCTGATTAACACCGCGATCATTCGGCTTGGCGGAACGTCCACGCTCGATTTGAACGGCAACGACCAGACGATCGGATCCTTGGAAGGTTCGGCTTCTTCGAAAATCACGCTCGGTTCCGCCAAGCTGACGCTCGACGTCGCCCATGGTAGCGTCATGGACGACAAGACGTATTCCGGGATCATCAGCGGCGGCGGATCGGTCGCCAAGGTGAACACCGGAACGCTGTATTTCGCCGGGAAGAACGAATACACCGGCGGGACGACGATCGACGGCGGCATTCTCGGGGCGAAAAACGTCGGGGCGATGGGAACGGGGGACATCCGCGTCAACAGCGGCGGAACGTTCGAGTTGAACATCGACGCCGCAAACGGCAGCAATCCCTTGGATCGTTCCAGCCATTTCCGGAATAACGTCGGCGGAAACGGCAACGTGATCAAAACCGGGGCCGGAAACGTCACCGTCGCCGGAACGATCAACCTGTCCCATCCGGGCGATCTCCAAAAAGGCAACCTGACCGTCAGCGGCGGAACCCTGGGAATCGCCTCCGGCGGCAAACTCGACGCGAACAACATCCTCGTGCAGAAGGGGGGGACTTTCGACGTCGCGAACGGGGGATCGGCCCACGCGGATTACGATCTCACCGTCCAGGACGGCGGGACCGTCAGCGTCACGGTCGACGGAGCCAACGCCGGTTCCTCGGTCACGCCCGCGATCGTCGCCGAAAATAAAATCATCCTCGGCAACGACACGACGCTCAACCTCAACATCCGCCGGGTCGACGACATCAACGGGATGACGCTCGCCATCATGCACGCCGGGGAAGGAATCGTCTCCAGTGCGACGCCGGGCGATCCGGCAAGCGGTGTTTTCTCCAAAACCACGGTATCGGGCGTCGGGATCGACAACAAATTCAATGAGGACGTTTTCGTCGTCCTCAGTACGGTCAACGACCCCCATGACCCCGCGAGTTGCGACGTGCCCACCGGGAGCGGCCAGAACGCCCGCGATTACGCGGTTAAAATCGGCTACGCCTGGTTCGCCAACAACGATCTCGCGCACGGGACCTTCAATGTCGTCGGCAACGAGTACGTCGACATCGACGTCGTCCTGAACGACCAGAAACCGAACGTCGATTCCTCGGGGATCACCCTCTGGGACGGCAAATCGCTGAAGAAAAAGGGGACCGGCCTGCTGGTGCTCGATAGGGCGAATACGTATTCCGGCAACACGATCATCGAAGGCGGGACCGTGGAAGCCCGGGACATCAATTCGCTCGGCCTCGCTTCCGATTCGGGCAAATCGGTTCTCAACAGCGGCGTCCTTCGTTTCAATCTCGATGAAACCGGGACGGAACCGTTTCTGCAAAGTATTTCGGGGACGGGCGGTCTTGAAAAACTCGGGAACGGAAAAATGGTGCTCGGAGGCAGCCAGACGTACGGCGGGGACACCAATATCCTCGGTGGCGAGTTGGAAATGCGAACTTCGAACACGCACTCGAAGTTCAACGTTTCCGGCCAAGGCTCCACGCTTTCCGGCAACACGAACATTCTCGGCGCGACGCTCAGGGACGGCGGAACGATCGCCCCGGGTTCCACTTCCGGATCGGCAAACGACCGGATCGGCAGGATCGACGTTCGCGACATCACCTTCGCCGACGGTTCCATCTTCGACCTCCAGGTCACGGCCGACATGAAATACGACCGGATCGTCGCCCGAAACGCCGACCTGAGCGGCGGCACGATCAAGGTGGAAGCGATCACCGACAACGGGAGCGACTTCACGGAAAACCAATACGTTTACGACGGGATCGTCACCGGCAACCTCGGCGGAACGAAGTTCGGGAGCCGGGACCTCTCGCTCCTCGAAACGTTCGGTTACACCGCGGAGTTGTACTACACGGACAACAAGGTTTCGCTCGTTCTCGTGAAGGGCGGATACCGTTTCAACATCATCGGGAACACCTATAACCAGCGCTCGATCGGGGCCGGGCTCGACGCGATCGTCGAAAACGACAAATACCGCCAACTCTACCGTTCCATTACGCAGGACATCCGCGAATTGGATACGGACACCCGGGTCGGAGTCGCGGCGACCGGGGAGACCGACCCGCGCAGCGCCCAGCAGGTCTTGAGCGACATGGCCCCCGATTTGCACGCCAACGCGTTCATGATCGGACAATGGGATATCGCCCGGCCGACGCTCAACCGTCTCGACCTGGACGAACGGAACATCACCAACATGCCGCGTGATCGACGCCGCCTCAACGAATTTTGGGGTGAATCGTTCTACCAAGGCTTCGAGATGCGGGGCGACGGCAACGCCCGTTCGTTCGACATCAGCCGGACCGGATTGATCATCGGCGTCGATCGGAAAGTCACTTCGACCATTACCGCCGGGCTGCTCTTCGGCTACTCGAACCCGACGTTGACGCAGGAAGACGGCGGACGCATCAAGGCGAACGACTTCCAGATCGGTTTGTATTACGGCCAGAATCTGATAAACGGCCTTGAATTCAAGGCGTACGTCGGATACGGTATGCAGGGATACGATTCCAGGAGGGAAGTGTACGATTCGGTCCTGACCCCGGTTCCGACCCGATTGNNTTCGAGCTACCAGGGCGATTCCTTTGCCGCGACCCTCGAACTTTCCCGGCCCTTCGACTGGAAACTGGGCGTCATCCGACCGATCCTGGGGTTTGACCTCCTGACCACCGCGCAGTGCGGACACACCGAGAGCGGAAACGAGCTGATCGCCGGTGCGTTCGAGCGGGTCTATTTTGGACGTGCCTGGTCGCGCATCGGAGCCCGGTTCGACCTGGTCCAGACCGACCATACCTCGCTTTGGTTCCAGATGGATTACGCTCTGAAGGTTTTCGGCGACGACGCTCCCGAGACGAAATTCCGGTTCGTCGCGACGCCCGACCTGCCTTCGATGACCATCCGGGGCAGCGACCCCGGCGCCAGCTATCTGCATATCGGGCTGGGCAACCGCTGGAACCTCAACAAGAGAAAAACCCGCCAGTTCATGGCGCATTATGATCTTGTCGTCTCCCTGCGGGAATGCACCAACACCGGCTCCCTCGCCTTCGTCCAACGTTTCTGATCGATTCCATACAAGCGACTTATGAGTGAAGCAAACGTCGGTTCTCTTTTGGAGAAGGAAGACGGAGTCGAACACCGGGACGATCCGGCGGTCCGGATCGCGGCGCTCGAATTGCAGTTGGAGCACGCCCAAAANNAAAGTTGACGGCACTCGGAGAATTGGCCGGGACGACGACGCACGAGTTCAACAACGTGCTGATGACCGTCATCAATTACGCCAAAATGGGGCTCCGGCACAAAGACGACGCGACCCGGCAAAAAGCGTTCGAAAAAATTCTCGCGGCGGCCACGCGTGCCTCGAAAATCACCGGAACGATCCTCGGCGTCGCCAAAAACCGTAAGAACCGGTTGGAGCCGACCGATCTGACCGGGCTCGTCGAGGATACGCTCCTGCTGCTCGAACGGGAAATGAACAAGTACCGGATCGCCGTCGAAAAGATTTTCCGGCCGGTCCCGGAAGTCATGGCCGAAGGCAACCGCATCCAGCAGGTGATCCTGAACCTGTTGATCAACGCCCGGCAGGCCATGCCCGACGGCGGACGTTTGGCCCTCAAGATTGATTACGACGCCGAATCCGATATGGTCGATCTGGTCGTTCGCGACTTCGGTTGCGGTATTCCGAAAGAACGATTGCCGCGTATTTTCGAACCGTATTTTTCGACGAAAAGCGGTCCCGATGAAAGCGGCAAAGGCGGAACCGGGCTGGGACTCGCGCTCTGCAAGCGGGTGATCGAAGAGCATTACGGCCGTATCCGCGTCGACAGCGCCTTGGGCAAGGGGACCGCCTTCACCCTCAAACTGCCCGTCGCGCGGCGTACTGGTCCGGCGTGTTGACTTGGCGCGTTGACCCGGTGCGTTGACCCGGTGCGTTGACGGCGAACGGTAAAGTCGTTCTAATATCTTACAGGTCGAACCGGGCCGTGTTTTTTGCCGGAATCGCGGCGCATACCGAGAGCAGGAGGTCGATCATGATTGATCTTCAGATAAAAAATGAAACGCGTTTAGCCGAGCGGCGCAGCCGCCGGTTTTTCCCACGCCCGGTTCTTGCCTTCGCGTTTTTTTTTACGGTCGTCGCGACTACGGACGTCACGAATACGGGCGCCCAGATTACGATGACGCCGGCGGGAACGATCGTCCATCGTAAAGCGATGACGATTTCCGAAATCCAGCGCGAGGGGATCGGCAAACTGTACCGCGAACCGAGCCCGACGATTTACCATCGCACAGGCGCCTACGGCAAGCTCTGGATTCCGCCGGGCCAGCGTTACCGCTCCATCGCGTTTTTGCAGACCTTGTACATGGGCGCGGTTTCCAACACGCATTTCGATCCGGGCTCGCTCCAGCTCGGGGCGTTGATCGGCGGTTCGCACGGGACGGCGAGCGTCCTGAACGTCCTTTCCCAGGAACGGATTCAATCGGCGCTGGACATCGACCGGAAACAGGCGGAGGCGATCCGGCGGCTCGGCGAGGAATTGCGAAAATCGGTAGACGGCGACATGGCCGCCTTGCGGGAACGAAATCCCCGGCTGAGCGAAGAGGAATTCGCAATCGCGCTGCTCGGCTCCACGGAACGTTTTTCCACGTCACTGCGGGAATCGCTGCAAAAGGTCGTCACCGAAGATCAAATGTACCTGGCGAAGGAAATCGTGTTTTTGATGTCCGGGGGCTTTGAAACGGCGGTCGTCGATCTGGACATTCTCGATTTGTTCGACTTGACGAAGGAACAGCGGGAAAAACTGGAGTTGATCGCCGAGGAAGCCAACAAAAAACGGGCGGGCCTGTTTGCCGGTTTCCGCCTTTCTCAAATCGGCCCGCGCGATCTTGAATTGATCCATCACCGTCTCCGGGAAATCGCGCGAGTCAATGCCCAAAAAATCCGGGCGATCCTGGATGAAAATCAGAAAGCATTCGCCGCCGAACTCCGGGAACAAGGGGACCTGCTGGAAAAAGAGCTTCAAAAACGATAAATACCGCTTCATCCACGACGCGCCGCCCACGATACCGCGCTGCCCACGATACCGCGCCGCCCACGATACCGCACAACACCGCCCCGCATCATGTCCGTCGATCCCCCTTCTTTCCTTCCTCCCCGGCCGCGCGAGGCTCACAAAGGAACATTCGGCATGGTTCTCGGAATCGGCGGTTCACGCGGAATGAGCGGCGCAATCGCCATGACGGGCCGGGCCGCCCTTGCCGCCGGCGCCGGGCTTGTCCGGTTGGCGATTCCCGATCCCGTCTTGGAAACGGTCGCCTCGTACGCCCCGGAATTGATGTGCCTGCCCCTTGAAGCGGACCGGAAGGGACGTATCGCGCTCGACGCCNNCCGTGTTTCGACCGTCGCGATCGGGCCGGGATTAAGTCAATCGCTTGGTCTTCATGCCCTGGTCGCCCGGCTGTACGCACAATTGCCGATGCCCATGGTGATCGACGCCGATGCGATCAATGCCTTGTCGGTGCGCGGAATTCCCGAAAAACCGGGAGGGATGCGTATTCTCACCCCGCACCCCGGGGAGTTTGCCCGCCTGGCGCCGGGACCCGTCGAATCGCAGGAAAAACGGGCCGTCGATTTCGCCGCCGCGCACGGCGTCCTCCTCGTTCTCAAGGGACATCGCACACTGATTACCGATGGCCGGAAAGCGGTTCACAACGTGACGGGCAATCCCGGCATGGCGACCGGCGGGAGCGGCGACG
>DOMV01000363.1 GCA_003509805.1 Planctomycetaceae bacterium | reverse complement strand
CCCCGCCTCGCCTACCCGCCTTCCCCATATTTCGCCATTGTTGGAAAAGGAATAACAGGTGATTTGCATGCTAGCCAAACGCCGGGCCATGCGAAGGTGTGCATATTTGGCTCCACTTTTGGTGTAGCATACTATTTCACATTCAGGATGCAATTGAATTTCTTTTTCTTTGATAATCAATTTGCGTTGCTGTTCCGGGAGATTATCGATATTCTGATCGTTGAAAAAGACAACGAATTCCGGGGCTATTCGCCACAGCCGGCACTGATTCATTGCATCGTCAAATTCATGGGCGGAACAGAACAAAAGAATCCTTTTTGGCACCCTTACTCCGGGACGAACTTCGTAATACCCATCGCCGTCCGGCGGCTGAAAGATGCTTCTACAGGGGGGGGCGTTTAGAATCTTTCTGAAGATTTCTTCTTTGCCACAATTTTTCATCGTTTGTAACATGTGAACCTGCCTGCTCAATTGAGCGCGACTGTGTGTTTTGTAATAAAAAAGCCGCTTAATGGGCACAGTGGCGATGTTAGAGAATTTTCGCCCACAAATCAAGCCCATTTCACGTCAAAAAAACGTAAAAATTAAAATTTTTCGTTTTCCGGCGACTTTTTCTTGTATTTGTCGGCCGAATTGTTTACAATGGTCACGGGATGTCAGGTTCCGCGAAGCGGCCGTTCCGGACAGTCAAAATCTTCCCGTCTTGTGGAGATCGTGCTTATGTCGACAAATCGTGATGTGTTGCGTTCCCGCCGACGTTTTCTCGAACGGTTCGGCCTGTTGGGTGTTGCCACGAGCGGCATGTCCACTGGTGTGGGCGTGTTCGGAATTCCGGCCGCCGTGTTTGCCCAGGATGAGGAAGATTCGGGGCCGATCGACTGTGGTCCGCCGCCGAAAGCCAAACCGAGCAACCAGACGGGCGGTGAGTCGTTCGCACCGCTCCCGGTTCCCGTCACCCCGATGCGTCGCAGCGAGAAAAAACGGCCGCCGAGCCCGCCGTCACTGATCGGAAAAGCGTCGCTGGGCAAGCCCCGGTTCATCGTCAAAGACGGAAAGCAGGTCATGTACCGCGACTGGATGACCGACCCGGCTGATGTGAAAACCCTGCTCGAATGGACGAACACGAAACTCGGGATCAACTACCGTGCCGTGGAAACCGATTTGACCAGCTTTTCGTTCGATCCGCGGGAGTTGCCGACCTTGCTCATGGCCGGGCACAATCAATTCGAGCTTTCCGACAGCATCCGCGAAGGTTTGGCCCGCTATGTGATGGACGGCGGGTCCATCATTGCCGACGCCTGTTGCGGTTGGAAGGATTTCACCGCTTCCTTCCGCAAGGAAATGGAGACCATTTTCCCGCAGCGGCCGTTGCGGAAAATGTTGCCGGACAATCCGGTTTTTTCCTCGTATTACAAGTTGAACCCGCAGTTCACCTACAAAAAGGGCGATGGAACCGAGTATACGGCGGATCCCTCGCTCGAATCGATCGAAGTCGGCTGCCGCGACGCCGTGATTTTCTCGACCGCCGATATGACTTGCGGTTGGGACGGGCATGAACATGACCGCGGAACGCGCATGACCATCGATTTGGCCCGGCAAGTCGGGGCCAATATCGTGACCTACATGCTCGGAACGTTCCAATTGGGCCGGTTCCTGAGCACGACCAAGGTTTACCACGAGGACAAGGCGCCCAGCCGCGACGATTTCGTGTTCGCCCAGATCGTCCACGAAGGAGACTGGGACCCCGATCCGAGCGCCGTCCATAATCTCATGAAATTCGTCCGCGACAACACGACGATGGAGGTGAAGTTCAAACGGCAGAACGTCCAGATGAAAGATCCGTCGGCGACGACCTATCCTATCTGGTACATGACCGGGCACCGCGATTTCTACCTGTCCGACGAAGAGATCAAGCGGCTTCAGCAATTCGTCAAGGCGGGCGGTATCTTCATCGTCGACGCCTGTTGCGGCCGGATGTCCTTTGATTCCTCTTTCCGCCGTGAGATGCGGCGTGCTTTCCCGGACAACCAGCTCCAGTCGATTCCGTTGGATCACCCGATTTACAACAATCATTTCAACATCACGCGAGTCGAATATACGCCGCGGGTGACCGAGGATTTCGGGCCTCTCGAATCGCCGGAACTCGAAGCGATCATGTTCGACGGCAAACCGGCCGTGATCTACAGCCGTTTCGATATCGGCAGCGGCTGGGAACAATTCCCGCATCCCTACGCCTACGGCTTGAAAGACAAATCGGCGTTGGAATTGGGTACGAACATCCTCGTTTACGCCGCGACGCATTAAAGTTAGGAGCGAAAATCAGATCCGCGACCGTAAGGGGTGCGGTTCCTCACGAACCGGGGTCGCGAGCCGCGACGGGCGGTAGGCTCCCGGTCATGCGGTCGCAGATGCAATAGGGTCCCGGACGGCTCGTCGACGCTTCGGGAAAGTTCAGTCGCTTTCGAACGTGCCGGCAATGGAAGAGACCGATTGGAGTCCGCGAACGAACCCGTTTTCCACGCGATTTCACGAACCGGGGGCGCTCGGGTTTCTGTTTTCCGACGGCGATTCCGCCGAACGATTGCTGGAACGCTTCATTCGGTTCGACGGGTGTGCCCAAATCGTCGGACCACACGGGAGCGGAAAAACGACCCTGCTGCGGACGCTCATGCCGTTGCTGGCCGCCCGGTTTCCGTCTCCCGATCCCCGTGAAATCGCGCTACATGACGGGCAACGGCGGCTGCCGGAGGAATTTTGGAGCGAAAACGCCGGTTGCCGGAACCGGCTTGTCGTCATCGACGGATACGAACAACTTTCGTTTTTCGAACGACTTCGTTTGCGCTGTTCATGCCGCCGCCTCCTCGTCACGACCCACCGGGCCGCATGGAGAATGCCGGTGCTATGCCGGGAAGTTTCCTCGCCGGACCGGTTCGTCCGGTTGGTCCGGCTTTTACACGCGGACCCGGTGTTCAAGGCGGATGAGGAGCTTCGCTCTCTTTATCGGGCACATCACGGTAATTGCCGCGACGCCTTTTTCGAACTCTACGAGGAATGGGAAACGTCGTCTTAACGTTATGTAAACAAAAGGCTCTGAGGCTGTGAAGCCGGATCGCGCAAGATCACCGGCGCGGCGGGAACCCCCTCGGCCAGTTCGGCACGAACGATCGGAATACTGGACGGCGCTTCAATTCCGATCCGGATGGCTTTCGGCGACACGCGAACGACGGTAAGAAGGATATTATCGCCTATTCGAATTTTTTCCCCCTCCTTCCTTGATAGAACCAGCATGACCTTACTCCTTTTCGCGGTTTATTTCGACAATGGGTCGAATTGTGATACCGGCTTCGGTATGAAATCAAGAATATGTAATCGACCGACAATACTTGGATTTGGCAAAACGGCCGTTTTATCCAAATTGTGTCTAACGATAAAAACCGCCCCAACACCGGAGATTCTAATCAAATGTAATTAAGAAAGCAATCTTTTTTTTCGAAAAAAAAGAAATTTGTTTATTTTTCCAAGTGCGATCTTAGCAATTGTAATTGCTGCGCAAGATAAAAATACGACAGAAATTCTGTGGATTATTCCGCTTTTTACAATCTTGTTGGTTGGCAAAAACATATTGTCGTAAATTGGGATGTTTATGCAGATTACGCTTCATCATGGAGACGCCGATGGCCGATAACGAGACCAAGGTTTCGTCGTTTTTGATTTGCCTCGTTTGATTATACCGTAAACGGCCTGAAACTACGGCCTGAACCTGTTTCGCGAACAACCGCCTGCCGCTCGAAAAAAACGATTATGTCATTGTACACAAATATGTTAGAAGCGAGTGAGTTCGGCAGGCAGACTTGACCGAATGTTCGTTTTCATCGCGTTTCCAGTATAGATTGCGATCCCAAAGGGAGATTTTCCGTGTCCAATCCAGACGATAAGCCCAGTGATGCTGAACCGATGTTCGATTTCAGCAATATGTTCAGTGAGGATTCGGGGCAGTCTCCCTTTTCCGCCGGTTCGAGCGAACCGGAAATGGGCGGAATCGCCGACGTTTCCTCGTTTCAAGATGCCGGTGTTCCTGAAAATGCCGATTCTTCCGGTCTTCCGGATTTTTCGTCCTTTTCCACCGATTTCACGTCGATTAACGGTGAAGAAGCGGCGGAAACAACTCTTCCCGTGGCCCCTGTCGTCTCCGATTCAGCCAAAGGCAAGAAGGGGGGAAAAGAAAAGAAGAGAAAAACGGCGAAGGTAAAAAAAGAAAAAAAACAGCGTGAACCGGGCGACAAACCGCCGTTTACGTTACAGGATTACCTCCATCTTGGTTCCGCCGGTGTTTTGTTTCTCGCGTTTCTCGTGGGCGCGCTTTTCATTCCGATCCGCGGTCACGTCATGTCCCTGATCGTGTTATACGGTGTTTACACGGTCTTGGCCGGGCTGATTGTCGCCATTCCGGTCTTCTTATGGTCCGCAAAAGAAAAGAAGGGATTTTACGATACCATTCTCGGCGTCGCCCTGGGCTCTCTCAGCTTTGCCGTGCTGATCGTGTTCCTCTGCTGGTATGCCTACGATTTTACGGTCGTTCCTTGATTTCCGCTCCTTGTTTGACGGGTTCGCCGGTCGCGGCGCGACGCTTCGTTCCCGGTTCCTGTTTTGAGCGTTTTCGTCCTGAAGACCTGCTATACCGGTAAACGGCATGACAATCCTCCCGCGCACAATCGCCTGTCGCTCGAACGATCCGTTTAAGCAATTCCTTGTACTGGAGTTGGGGCGAGTTGGTGCGGCAGGAAAACTTGGTCAAATGTTCGTTTTCATCGCGTTTCCAGTATAAATCCGGGCCGATCAATGCCGGGCCAACCGATGCTGCCATACTTCCTCCAACTGACTTTACGTCTTTCACAAGGGATCGGCCGGTTGGACGACGATGTACGGGGCCGGGCTGCGACGTTTTTGCGTGCCGCACAGGGACCCGGCGGCGGGTTTCACGGGAAATCCGCAACGGAAGATATTTATTACACGGGCTTTGCCGTCCGCGGCCTCTCGTTGCTCGGCGAATTGGACGAATCAACGGTCACACACGCTTATCGTTTTCTGCGGTCGTTTCTCACGGCAAGCCGGGTGTCTTCCTTCACGGCAACCGATGTTTTCTCCTTTCTCCAAACGGCCGTCCTGCTTGAAGCGGAAACCGGGACAAGCGTTTTTGATTCCCGCGATGCGACCATGAAAGAATGGGCCCTTGAACAATGGTCGCGTTTTCGATGCGAGGATGGCGGCTACGCTTCTTCGCGGAACACGCCCTATTCGAGCACGTATCACACGTTTCTCGTCGCGGCGACCGGCGAGTTGCTCGGGATCGATGAAATGCGAAAAAACAAGATGGGAGCGATGATCCTGCGCCGTCGCCGTTCCGATGGCGGCTTTGTCGAGCTGGAAAAATTACGGTACGGCGGAACAAATCCGACCGCCGCAGCCGTTGCTCTGCTCCGGCTGCTTGAATCGCGGTCCGGCACGGGTCGAATTCCCGGTTCTCCCGTTCCACCACCGACAGCCCGGGGCGCCTCCATCGATTTTCTGCTGAATCAACGAACGGACGACGGCGGATTTCGCGCGAATCCGCGAATTCCCGAGTCCGATCTGCTTTCGACCTTCACGGCCATGATCGCGTTGATCGACCTGGGTGCGGAAGGTCGGCTTGAAATCGATTCACTCCGCCGTTATCTCGAAGGACGCCGTCATCCGGACGGAGGTTGGACCGGCGGACCGTGGGATACGGAACCCGATGTCGAATACACCTTTTACGGCCTGGCCGCATCGGGAGTCCTGGAGACGGTCCGGAAAGAACCCGATGCGACGGCTGTAGGGCCTTGGTGATCGCCGGAATTATCCGGGGGGGCGTTCCTTTTTGTTTCGGGATTTGGTATCCTTGCGGTATTGGTGTTCTCCTGACAACGGGTTCCTGATAATGGGTTTCGTCCATCACTATTCCATCATTCTTGAAAGGGCTTGCCGTGACCGACATGCTTCAAAAATTCGACGGTATTTTTCATCCGAAATCGCTTGCTTTGATCGGCGCTTCCACCAAGGCCGGAACCGTCGGATTCGATATGCTCAACAACCTCCTCCGTGACGGCTACACCGGCGAGATATTCCCGGTCAACCCGAAGGCGGATGAAATTTTGGGGGTCAAAACCTACAAATCGCTCACCGATGTCCCGGAAAAACAGATCGATTTGGCCGTTTTGATCGTTCGCCCGAACTTCGTCATGGGAATCATCGACGAATGCAAGGCGAAAGGAGTCAAGGGAATGGTCATCATTTCCGCCGGTTTCAAGGAGACGGGACACGAAGGCGCGGAACTTGAAAAACAGGTCACGGCCAAACTGCGCGAAGCGGGAATCCCGATGATCGGCCCGAACTGCCTCGGTGTCATCAATGCCGACCCGAAGATTAAAATGAACGCGAGTTTCGCCGCCAAAATCTGCAAGCACGGCCGGCTCGGCTTCATCTCGCAGTCCGGGGCCTTGTGTACCTCCGTCCTCGATTACGCCGAAGCCCGCGGAATGGGGTTCAGCAAATTCGTCAGTTTCGGAAACAAGGCCGACGTCAAGGAAATCGACCTGCTCGCCTATCTCGCCGAAGATCCCGAAACCGATGTGATCGCGATGTACCTCGAAGACATCAGCGACGCCCGGAAATTCGTGGAGATTGCCTCCAAAATCTTCTGGGAAAAAAAGAAACCGATCATTTGTCTCAAATCCGGCCGCAGCGCCGAAGGGGCCAAAGCGGTCAGCTCCCATACCGGTTCCCTCGCGGGCAGCGATGCCGTCTACGACGCCCTGTTCAAGCAAAGCGGAATCCAGCGGGTCAACACGATCTCCGAACTGTTCGACAATGCCGCGATCTACACGACGCAACCTCTCCCGAAAGGCAAACGTCTCGCGATCATCACGAACGCGGGCGGCCCCGGGATCATGGCGACCGATGCCGCGATTGCCGCCGGACTCGAACTGGCGCGGCTTTCCGATGCGACCAAGGAAGCCTTGAAACCGAAGCTCCCGGACGCGGCGGCGCTGGGGAATCCGGTCGACGTGATCGGCGACGCCCGGAGCGACCGCTACGAAACGGCCGTGGAAACGATCATGAGCGACCCGAACGTCGATCTCGGGATCGTCCTGCTCACCCCGCAGTCGATGACCGATACGGACAATATCGGCAAAATCATTCCGCCCGTCGCCAAAAAGGTCGGCAAGCCGCTCGTTTGCGCGTTCATGGGCGTCGACGAAGTGGCCAAAGGCGTCGTGGAACTTGTCCGGGCGGGCATCCCGAACTATTCCTTCCCGGAAGACGGGATCAACGCGCTGGCCGCGGCGACCCGGTTGGCCGATTTACGGAACATGGGGCAACGCGACGAGGTCCGGTTCGACGATTGCGACAAGGAAAAAGCCGCGAAAATCATCGCCGCATTCCTCGGCAACGAAACGGAGAAATACATGACGCAGGCCGATTGCCGCGCCTTGTTCGAGTGCTACAAACTGCCCCTGCTCAAGAGCGGCATCGCCCACAGCGCCGAGGAAGCCGCCGCGATCGTCAAGGACATTACCGCCGGAAACGCGGGCGCGAAAGTCGTCATGAAGGTCATGTCGGCCGACGTCGTCCACAAATTCGACGCCGGCGGGGTTCTCCTCAACATCGAAGGGGAAGACGGCGCGAAAGCGGGCCACGCGAAAATTCTCGCGAACATTGCGACCAACGTTCCCGGGGCCAGGATCGAAGGCGTCCTGATCGAACAGATGGCGCCCAAGGGCGTCGAAGTGATCGTCGGGTGCAACCGGGACGGTCTCGGTCCGCTCGTCATGTTCGGGCTCGGCGGCACGCTCGTCGAACTGCTCAAGGACGTTTCCTTCCGGCTCGCCCCGATGTGGAAAGCCTCCGCCGAACGGATGGTCCATGAAATCAAGGCGTTCAAGGTTCTCGACGGATACCGGGGAACGCCGAAAAGCGACGTCGATTCGCTGGTGAACACGATCCTGCGCATTTCCCGGATGGTCGCCGACCATCCCGAAATCGCGGAAATGGACATCAATCCGTTGATCGTGCATCCGCAGGGCCAGGGGTGTTCCGTGGCCGACAGTCGGGTCATGCTCCGGCGGTAAACTCAGTGACAAGCTTGGGACACATAAGCACGAGCCGGGGACTGTGTCCCCGGACTCAAAAATAATCCGGGGATATAATCCCCGGCTCGTAAATCGACGGAGAACTTTATGTCAATTACGTTTCGTTGTTCGCAATGTTCGGAAGCGTTGACCGTTCCCGACGAAGCCGCGGGCCAACAGGTCCGTTGCCCGTTTTGCCAGGCGGTCCAAACGCTGACCCCGCCCCCGCCCGTTCCCGTACCGGTCCCCTCGATTCCTCCTTCGCCGCCGTCGGACTTGTCGCGCCGGGAATATATCGAAACCGGCAACCCGTTTCAGCCGCCGGCGGAAATCGACGACGAACCGTTCGTGTTCGTCAAGGGGCCACTCGTCGCTTCCAAGCTGTCCTTCGATAAACTGTTCAACGACACTTGGAATTTATACAAGAACCATTTGGGCATGTTGATCGGGATAGTCGTCATCATGTCCGTTCCCAACTTTCTCCAGAATGTTCTCGGCCAGATTCTCCAACTCCTGGCCTCGTCCGGGGCGGTTTCCCAGGAAGTCTTTATCGGCATGTTGCTATTTCTCTACTTCATCTCCTTCATAGCCTGGGTGGCGTCGATCTGGCTTTACCTGGGTGCCCTGCGGATGATCTTGAGCATCGCCCGGGGGAACCCGTCGCCGCCGTTCAGTATGATTTTCAGTGAAGGCCGCCTTGTATTGAAAGCCGTCCTCGTTGGGATTATCCTGTTTATCGTGGCGCTCCCGTTTGTTGGCGTCGCGATAGGAATTCTCTTTCCGCTGTGGTATTATAATCAGGGCGCCGCCGACGTCACCATCCCGATCGTCATTACCCTCGTCGTCTCCTTGGTCAGCGTGCTGGGCTTGTGTTACGTCAATGCCCGGCTTTTCTGGTCTTATCTTTTCCTTGCCGATCGAAACGAAGGTATTTTTGAATCCCTCGGAAGCTCCTGGCGGTTTTCCCGGGGCAACGTTTCCGTGATCGTCCTGAGTTATATCGTGTTCGGGCTTATCGGTGCTTTAGGCATGTTGCTCTGTTGTGTCGGCATGATTCTGACGATGCCGATAGTCCATTGTTTTACCGTCATCGCCTATTTAATCATGACCGGCCAGCCGTATTTGTACAGCGAAGGAAGCCGGCCGGACAATCGGTTGGAAAGCCGACGCGACGAATGGTAGTGCGTGCCGCACGGGCGGTTGGTGGCAGTCCGCCACGGACCCGAGCGGCCTGTTTCGGAAGATTCACCAATTTTTGTACACAAACACATGATTCAAAAAACGTCAGCCGCGTCGCCCGGCCTGTCGGACATCCGCGGCGGTGAAGTCGATGTCGATAAAGTCTATCCTTCCGGTGTGCGCGTCGGCAGGACTTCGTACGGGCTCGGCCTGTTCGCATTCGCCTTCATCCCGGCCGGGACGCCGATCGCCCGGGTTTTCGGTCGCGTGATTCACGATCCCGACTACCACAGCGATTACTGCATCGACGTCGGCGAGGATCGCGTGCTCGAACCGGCGGCCCCGTTTTGCTACATGAATCATTCGTGCGAACCGAATTGCATTCTCATGCACTACGTCGCCGAGGAGGAACTCGACGGGACCGAAATCGAGGGCAACCTCGAATCCCTCGACGAGGATGAGTACGACGAGGAGGATGAGGACGAGTGCGTTTTCAGCGAAGATTTCGATGAGGGCGACTTTTCCGAGGCGAACGAGGATGAAGATGACGACGCGGAGGTCGAATATCCCGGCGACGAGATCCCGCCAACCGCCGAAGTTTGGGTGGAAACGCTCCGGGACCTTTTCCCCGGCGACGAATTGACCATCGATTACGCTTGGCCGGCCGACCGTGCGGCGAAATGCCTGTGCGGAAGCCCCAATTGCCGTGGTTGGATTTGCGACCCGGAAGAACTGGATCAGTTGACGATTGACAGTGGACAATTGGCAATTGACAACGCAGAAAGGGGATAAGGACCGGGAATCGCGTTTCCAGTACATTCATCATCAATTTTCACTTATCATCATCATGCGTTTCACGAAAATGCACGGGGCCGGAAACGATTACATTTACGTCAATTGTTTCGAAGAGCCGGTCCCGGAAAATCCGGAAGAGCTTGCCCGACGAATCTCCGATCGGCATTTCGGCGTCGGCGGGGACGGCCTTGTGCTCGTATTGCCGGGTTCGGACGCCGATTCGAAAGCGGACGCCCGGATGCGGATGTTCAACGCCGACGGCAGTGAAAGCGAAATGTGCGGCAACGCGATCCGTTGCGTCGGCAAGCTGGTGTATGATCGCGGCATCGCCCGTAAAGACCACGTTTCCATTGAGACAGGCCGAGGGGTCCTTCCGCTGCAATTGTTCATCAAAGACGGCCGGGTCGCGGGCGCCCGGGTCGATATGGGGCGGCCGATTCTCGATCCGGCTCTTGTCCCGACGACGCTGCGCGCGCAGGCCGGTAATCCCCCGGATGCGCCGGTCATCGACGTTCCTTTCACCATCGGGGGAAAAACCGTGAAAACCGCAAAAACCGCAACACCCTTCCCGGTTTCCTGCGTTTCGATGGGCAACCCGCATTGCGTGGTGTTTGTCGACAAAATCGACGACGAGTGGGTCCGCAACGTCGGCCCGATGTTGGAGGCGGCTCCCGAGTTTCCCAGGCGGGTCAACGCGGAATTCGTCGAAGTCCGTTCCCCGGTTGAGCTGCGCATGCGGGTTTGGGAACGCGGAAGCGGTGAAACGTTGGCCTGCGGAACGGGAGCCTGTGCCGTCGTGGTTGCCGGCGCGTTGTCCGGCCGAGTCGCGCGAAAGGCGTCCGTCCGGTTGAACGGCGGCATTCTCGACATCGAATGGAGCGAGGCGAACGATCATGTTTTCCTGAGCGGCGAAGCGGTCGAGGTCTTTCAGGGAACGTTTTTCCCTTGAGTCGTCCCGCGGTCGCGTCCGTCCCTTTACGTCTTTTTCCGAACTTGGCGAGATTTTTCCATGCCCTGGTACGAAAACGGTTTACAGTTCGAATGTACCCGATGCGGCAAATGTTGTCGGGGAGAGCCGGGCTACGTCTGGGTCAACGATGCCGAAATCGCGCGATTGGCGCAAAAACTCGGATACACGCCTTTCGAGTTCGAGGCGCTGTTCGTGCGGACGGTCCGGGGACGCATGAAGAGCCTGGTCGAGCTGGACGGGGGCGATTGCATCCTGTGCGCCGACGACACCGCCGGTTGTCGGGTTTACGGGGAACGCCCCGCCCAGTGCCGGACGTGGCCGTTTTGGCGGCGCAATATCGAATCCGAAAAGGCGTGGAAAAAAGTGGCCCGCTTTTGCCGGGGATGCAACCGCGGCCGGCTTTATTCCGTTGAGGAAATCGAAAGGGCCGCCGCCGAAATCGAGATAGACTGAAAACGCGATGAAAGCGAACAGTTGGTCAGGTCCGCCTGTCGCACTCACTCGCCCCTGACCGCTGTTTATACAATGACATAAACGGCTCGTTCGAGCGGCANNAAAAACATGCCGTAGTTTCAGGCCGTTTACGGTATATGAAGCTCAAGGGAGGAACTGCATGCGCCGAACGTTGTCTGAAAGCCGGGTGTTGCTGACCGGCGCCTCTTCCGGCATCGGGTATGCCTTGGCCGAGCAACTTGCCGCCAAGGGAACCGATCTCCTGATAACGGCCCGGCGCGGCGAATTGTTGCACCGGCTGGTCGAACGGATACGGGGCCGTCATCCCGAATACGCCGAAGGGGGCGGTCGAAAAATCGTGGCGGAAACCGGGGATATCACCGACCCGGAAGTCCGGCGGCGCTGCGTCGATACGGCCCGAGAGCGGCTTGGGGGCATCGACCTGCTTGTCAACAACGCCGGGGTGGGCGCGACGGCCCTCGTCGAAGCAACGTCGGAAGAGGTGTTGCGGCGCATGATGGAAGTCAACTATTTTTCGCTCGTGCTCCTGGTTCAACGCGCCTTGCCGCATTTGAAGGAATCGGCGCGAAACGACGAACGGCAAAGCCGCGGCATTCGACCCATGATCGTCAATCTCGGTTCGATCGTCGGCCTGCGGGGCGTCCCTCATTACGGCGCGTACGGGGCCGCCAAATTCGCCGTGACGGGAATCGGCGAATCGCTGCGCGCCGAATTGACCCGGGACCGGATCGACGTCCTCCAGGTAAGCCCGGGAACGACGCAAACGGAGTTCTTCGATTCCCTGCTCGTCGCCAGTTCCGCCCCGGAAATGCCGGTACACCGCGCGGTTTCCCCGGAATACGTCGCCCGGCGAATCGTCCGCGCCATGGAGCGCGGTTCCCGCCGTATCATCCCGTATGCGCAGGCGGTCGTTCTCCAGACGTTGCAACGTCTTTCGCCGGGGCTCGTCGACACCATCCTCGCGAGATACGTTTGAACCGCGCGACCCGTCGCATCGGGACGACTGCAACCCTGTCTTCCGGTCCGGTTCAATTCCGGCTGAACCGACGTTCCTCCTGCCGGCGCGGGGCATGCTTTTTGGTCGTCACGGCAATCGCGTGACGGCCGAGCAGTTGCTCGATCTGCCGGTGCAGCGTATCGTCCAGGGTGACCTTGCGATTGCAGTTCATCACGACGACCCGGCCGTCGCGCAGGCGGATGCGCAATTGCAGTTCGACCGGGCCGGGCCGGCCGCGAACGATTTCGTACAGGCTGCGAAGTCCGCTCTCGCCGTGCTCTGTTTCATCGAGCGTCACCATGATACCCGTGAGAAATCGCCGCTGGGCGTCCTCAAGCGTCAGCAGTTCGTCGATGATCAGGTTCACGTTTCCGTCGCCCTCCTCGCGGCTGCGGCTCCTGTCGATTCGCCCGATCGCGAAGACGACCGAATCCGCCCGGACAAGCGCACCGTATTTGACGTATTGCTGGGGCCAAATGATCGAACGGATCGCGCCGTCTTCGTCTTCGAGCGTGAGGTTGGCATATTGCGACGGTTGCCCCGGCTTCGGATTGCGCGTTACCGCCGGCTTGACGTCCCCGATCACGCCGCCGACCACGACCTCGGCACGGTCCGGGAGTTTTTGCGACTCCGCGGCGGAATGAGTCCGGTACATGCGGAAAATCGGGGCGTACTCGTTCATCGGATTGATCGTCAGGTAAAATCCGAGCACCTCTTTCTCATTGGCCGCCTTTTCCTGGTCGGACCACTCGGGAATGCCCCGGAGCGATTCGGGCAGTTGCGCGACGACATTGGCCGCGCCGGCGTCGTCTTCCCCGTCGTCGAATGCGCCGAACAGGCTGCCTTGTCCCCGCCGCCTGTCCTCGGCAATCGCGGAAGCCGCTTTGTAAGCGGCGTCGAGCGCCTGGATCAACCTTGCCCGGGGAACGCCGAACGAATCCGCCGCCCCCGCCTTGATGAGCGATTCCGTCACCGCCCGGCTCACGATGTTCAGGTCGACCCGCTCGAAAAAATCGAAAATGCCTTTGAACGGCCCCCCCGATTCCCGGGCCGCGGTGATGTTGTCGCCGACCTGTTCCCCGCACCCCTTGATCGCGCTGAGCGCGAATCGGATCTCGCCCGTCGAATCGGCCCGGCTCGTATTTTTCGTATCGGATCCCGAATTGCGGTGCGTATCCCGTTGCGGATCCGGCTGCGGAACCGGTTGTGAATCGCGCGAGGAACGACCGTTTTTTTCGACCCGGTATCGGGTGCAGGAACGATTGATATCCGGTGGCAGGACTTCGATTTTCATGCGACGGCAATCTTCGATGTGCTCGACGGTCGTGTCTTTGTTGACGAAGTTGCGTTTCGCGATGTCGCCGCACAGCAGGGCGGTCATGAATTCGACCGGGTAATGAGCCTTCAGGTAGGCGGTCATGTAGGCGATCAGGGCGTAGGCGGTCGAATGCGATTTGTTGAACCCGTAACCGGCGAAGGCTTTGATCATCTCGAACAGTTCGACCGCCTGGTTTTTCGAAAGGCCGTTTTCCTGCGCCCCGGCGTAAAAGTCCTCCTGGAATTTGCCGATCTGCTCTTCCTTCTTCTTGCTGATCGCCTTGATGCAGGTATACGAACTGGAAAGCGGAATTTTGCCGAGGCGGTTCAGGATGCGCATGACCTGCTCCTGGTAAACCATCACGCCGTTGGTTTCCGCGAGAACCTCTTCCATGACCGGGTGCGGGTACACCGCCGGGCGCCGCCCGTGTTTGACCTCGACATACTGGTCGACCATCCCTCCTTCGAGCGGGCCGGGCCGATACAGGGCGAGCGTCGCGATAATGTCGCGGAAATCGTCCGGTTTCATTTTTTGCAGCAATTGCCGGATCCCGCCCCCTTCCAGTTGGAAAATGCCCTTCGTTTCGCCGCGACACAACAGGGCGAACGTTTCCGGATCGTCGAGCGGAAATTTGTACGGATCGACCGTCTCCCCGGTCGTTTCCTCGATCACGTGAATCGTCTCGGCCAGGATCGAGAGGTTGCGCAAACCGAGAAAATCCATCTTGAGCAAACCGGCTTTTTCGACGTCGCCCATCTCCCATTGCGTGACCAGTCCTTCGTCTTTCCCCTTCTGGAGCGGAAGGTATTCGGTCAGCGGACGGTCGGCGATCACGACCGCGCAGGCATGAGTCCCCGCACTCCGGGCCAGCCCTTCGACCTTGAGCGCGTAGTCGATCACTTCGCGGACTTCGCCGTCCCGTTCATACAGGTCCGCGAGTTCGCGAACGTCCTTGAGGGCCGATTGGAGCTTCGTTTTCGGGGCGTCCGGGACGAGTTTCGTGATTTCGCCGACTTTCGAGAGCGGGACGTTCAGCGCCCGCGCGCAATCCTTGATGGCCATTTTCGCCGCCATGGTCCCGAACGTCCCGATGCGCGCGACGTTGTCGGCGCCGTACTTGGCGCGGACGTATTCGAACACCTCGATCCGCCGGTTGTCGTCGAAGTCGATGTCGATATCCGGCGCTTCGACCCGGTTCTCGTCGAGGAAACGCTCGAAAAGCAGATCGAACTCCAACGGGCAAACGTGTGACATGCCGAGCGCGTAACAGACGAGCGCCCCCACGCCGCTCCCGCGCGCCGTCCGGTGAATCCCGTTTTCCTCGGCAAATCGTACGAAATCCCAGACGATCAGGAAGTAGGTCGGGAAACCGAGTTTTTCGATGATCCCGAGTTCCCGGTCGAGCCGCCGCAGGACCTCGTCGGAAAGCACGCCGTTCTTGCAGCGGTGCGGTTTGTCGGCATAGCGCCGCGTGAGTCCGTCGATACAGAGTTCCCGCAGATAAACGTCGGCCGACTTCCCTCCCGGCGGGACAAAGGTCGGGAAAAAACGTTTCCCGAGTTCGAGCGGACAATCGACCCGCTCGGCGATACGGACCGATTCCTCGATCGCCTCACGCATTCCGGACATCGCGTCGAGCATTTCCGTTGCGCTTTTGAGGTAGAACTGATCCGTGTCCATTTTCATCCGGTTCGTTTCGGCGCGGATCCGCCCGGTGTTGATGCAGAGCAGCAGGTCCTGGGCCTCGGCATCCCCGTGGACGACGTAATGAACGTCGTTCGTCGCGACGACGGGCACGCCGAGTTTCCGGGCGATCGCCACACTGCCTTTGAGCACGATACGCTGGATTTCCAGGCCGGCATCCTGGAGTTCGATGTAATACCGGTCGCCGAAAAGAGCGCGATACCACTCGACCAGCTTGATCGCCTCGGCGTATTCCTCCGTCTCATCCGCGTAAATCAGCCGGGCCAACTCACTCGAAGCGCAGCCGCTCAGGCAGATGAGCCCTTCGTTGTGTTGTTCCAATAACGCTTTATCGATACGTGGTTTGTAATAAAAACCCTCGGTAAACGCCCGGCTGGCGAGCGTGAGCATGTTTTTGTAACCGACCGGGTTCATCGCGAGGAGCGTGAGGTGCGAATTCGATTCCTTTTGTGAACCGCTTTTGTCGAACCGGCTGTGCGGGGCGAGATAGGCTTCGTAGCCGAGAATCGGTTGGATCCCGATCTCTTTCGCTTTCCGGTGGAATTCGAGCGTGCCGTAAAGATTGCCGTGATCGGTGATCGCAAGCGCCGGCTGCTCCAGTTCCTTGGCGCGGCGCAGCAGATCCTCGATTCGGCCCGCCCCGTCGAGCAGGGAATAATGGGAATGAACGTGTAAATGTACGAAATCCATATAGCGGTTATGATCGGTACGAATGTGGGACCGGGCAGTCGGTGCCGTATAGCATTGTCAACTTTTAACCGGGGCTGTCAATTCTCGATCACCGATTTTCTCCCGGTTGGCAATCTCGGCAAACTGCGTTATTCGGCAAGCTGCGGAGTAGTGGGCGGAGACGGGCTGACAACGACCTCCATAACAGCAGCAAACCGGTCGCAGTTATGTTTGTCTACATGATATACTGCAAACGGCCTAAAACTACGGCATGTTTTTTCCCGNNGAACGAAACGCTTATGTCATTGTGTACACAGCGGTTAAAAGCGAGTGAGTGCGGCAGGCAGACTTGACCGAATATCCGTTTTCATCGCGTTTCCAGAATATCTTGGGAAGAAACATCGCCAAAAGATAAAATACGTCAACTTTTTCGATTTTGCGGACGATAAGCCGAATGTCTGTGTCGAGCAGACGTATCGGTTACCCGTATCGCTCACGCGGATTTTGGATCGTTTTTTGATCCGAGTTGCCGTAATCCTGCATTGTTGATTTATACCGCAAACGGCCTGAAATCGTTCCCGCGCACAATCCCCTGCCGCCCGAACGATCCGTTGAAGTAATTTTCTGTAATGGAGTGAGTGCGGCAGGCAGACTTGACCGAATGTCCGTTTTCATCGCGTTTCCAGTATAACCGAACACATGGCGACTACAGAACTTCCCCAATCGACCGATCCGGCACACGAACAGGCTGGGCAGGAACCCAATGCCGACGGTCCCCATGTCGAAGTCGTCTTCGATCAACAACTTGGCGCCATTCCGGTCCCCTCGAATATCGATCCGTCCATCATCGATATCTGGCTGGAGAAGGAAAAAAAGGCGCTCTTCGCGGAGCAATTGCATGAAAAATCGAAGGGCGACGTTCGAGAACGGCCGTTATCGACGCTTTTCATGGTCTACATCGCGGTCGTCGGGATGATCGTGGCCATCATCCTGGGCATAGTGAACGGAAGTCCTGCGGCGGAAATTTTGGACACCGCCTTTCGATCCCTTCTCTGTTACGGGGTCATCGGCTTTGTGATCGGGCTGATCGCGGAGCACACCGTTCGCGAATCGGTCGAAACCGTTGTACGGGAAGTGGTTCGTAAAAGCGATGAGGCAGGGGAACACGGCATCCCCGATTCCCATGCCGGGTCACCGGGCTGAACATGCCCGTTGACAATACCCGTAGACCATGCCCGTTGAACGTTCCGTGGAAATTGACAGGAAATTGACGTTGACACGAATCGCCAAATCGGAAACAATGTCCTCTCTTGAACGCCCAAGGATCGGGCGCCTTTGATTCAGAGTCGAAATCCTTGTGTCCAAAGGAAATACGGCCGTCTGGCACGAAAGTTTTCACACGGAGGTGCGTTTCATGAGAGCGAGTTATCGGGGAGGGGAACCGGTTAATCTGCGCAAACTGCTCAAAAGTGTTCATCGTGTCGTCGATGGATCGTCGAACCGGGAAATCCTGGCCAATTCCTGCTGCTGCGATCCGGAAAAAGTCCGTCAAAACGACGTGTTTTTCGCGATCGACTGGCAAAGTTGCGGCTGCCCCAACAGCCCGTTCTTCTTTGATGGAAACGATGATTTCAACAAACTTTACGAAAACGGGGACGACCGGTTTTCCGAAACATCCCCCCGTCATCCGCTGGAAGAGGCCGTCGCGCTTGCCGTGGAGCGGGGCTGCCAGGCCGTGGTCGCTGAACAACCGTTTCACTGCCCGGATGTTCCGCTTTACATCGTGCCGAACGCCAAGGAATCGTTCGGGGCGCTTTGCCATGCGATTTACGGAAATCCGGCCCAGGCGCTCCAGGTTGTCGGCATTACCGGAACAAGCGGCAAAACCTCGACTTCCTACCTGATCGCCGGAATGCTCGCGGAATCCGGCAACCCGGTCGGCCTGATCGGGACGCTCGGAATCTACGACGGGGAAACGCTGTATCCTTCCCGCGAAACAACGCCGCCGGCCAACGAATTGGTGTTCTGGTTGTTCCGCATGGTCGCCAACGGATGTTCGCACGTCCTTATCGAGGTTTCCAGCCAGGCGATCGTCCAGGCCCGGCTCGCGGGAATCAAACTGGACGCCGTTTGTATTACGAATATCAAAAGGGATCACCTCGATTACCACCGGACGGTTGAAAAATACCGCCGTACCAAACTGGGAATCTTTCGTTATGCCCGGAAAAAAGGGATCGTCGTTTGCAACGGAGATGATCGGGTGACGGGCGCGGTGCTGCCGTTGATCGACCATCCCGTATTGACCACCGGCATCCGGCGCGAGGCGGAAATCGGCGGAATGCTGGTCGAGCGCATACGCGGAGAGCAGACCTTCCTGTTGACGGCCGGAACGGAAGCGGTTCCCATGCGGACCCGGGTGATCGGCAACGAACACATCTATAATTGCCTCATGGCCGCCGCGCTGGGCATCGGTTGGGGGATCGATCTCAAAACGATCGTTCGCGGGCTGGAACGGGTCGAAAGCATCCCGGGCAGGATGGAGCGGATCGAATGCGGCCAGTCGTTCGGCGTTTACATGGACTGCGCCCAGACGACCGAGGCCCTGGCGACGACGTTGAAAACATTGCGAGGCGTCACGGAAGGCCGGCTGTTGTGCGTGTTCGGCGCTTCCGGTTCCCAGGAGCCCGGAAAACGGGGACTGCTCGGGCAGGTAATCGACACGCTGGCCGACGTCGCCGTCTTGACGACCGATGAAATGTTCAACGGCGAGTCGTTGCGTGCCATGCATGAAATCGCGGACGGTTTCACCAGCGAATACGGCGGACCGCTGACGTTGCAGGATCGCGCCGAGGCGATTGCCTGGGCGTTGACCGAGGCCGGGGAAGGCGATTGCGTCCTGATCGTCGGCAAAGGGCTCCCGGAAAATTTCGAACCGTCGCCGGAAACCCTCCCCTCGTTCTGCGACCGCGTGTTC
>DOMV01000315.1 GCA_003509805.1 Planctomycetaceae bacterium | reverse complement strand
TACGGTTTAGGAACTGTAGCTGCTATGGCCGGCTGTTTTGACGCAAACCATTGAAAACGATGGACTTGATCGCTGTGTTTTCGTTTCGATAATTATTGATAAATGGCCACAAAATGAAAAGGAGGGGAAAAGAGTGGAAAATCGCGGAAGTTTGATGGGCACCCAAAATCACGAAAATCACTTGTTTTCTACCGGTTTCGAACATCGTTCCTCGATTTCTTCTCGCTCATTCGCTCCATCGTCGTCGAAAATACCTAAAAAATCACAGAAGAATTCTGGCGAAGATGGTGATGGTATCTTGTCGCACGCTTCGCATTTGGATAGAATCGCTGACTCTGTCCTTTCACTGATGATTCCCTATGCCGCCGAAACAAAACCCGCGCCTGCAAAAAATCCAAAGTCTTCTTCGACGCAACGATTGGAAACAGGCCTACAAAGAAGCCAAATTCTTTGCAAAACAGTCCGCCGACAGCGAATTGCCATCAATCCTCGTTTCTTCCCTCTGGAACTGGATTAAGGATCAAGTTCGTCGCGGTCAACGAAACGAGGCCCAATCCAATATCCGGGAGCTCCTACAATATCCCGATATTCCCGACGAGATTCGCGCCGAATTCCCACCGGTTTTTCGTGCTCTCGGCTTGAACTCCTTGTTGCCGGACGAGTTGCGTCAGGACACGACATTGCCGGAAATCCAAGTCGAATTGGTCGACCTCTTTTTGGTGCGCGGAGAGCAAAATACCGATTTGCTCCCCGAAACGCTCGCCGATGCCCGGCGAATCCAGGACGCTTTGCGACAAATCGAGACCAAACAGGATGAGACGGTCCTCGAACTGCTTCGCCCGATCGGCTTCCGTTCCCCGCTTGCCGATTGGCGACTTTTTTTGCGAGGGCTGATTGATCACTATCACGGCGAAGATGAAAAAGCCGCCGAAAGTTGGAAGCGTCTTGATTCCAAGCGTCCCCCGCATCGCATCGCCGCGAATCTCCGAAAACTCCTGCTCGCAGAAAAGTTTGACCAGCAAACGCCTGCCGCACAGGGCATGATCGCCGGATTTTTCAACTTGTTTCGTGGGCCCAACGACTCCGTAGCCTCTCGAAAAACGGAATTGCTTGATACATTGCGTTCCTTCGACCAGTACGTCAAGCAGGAAAAATACAAGGAACTTGTCGGGCGATTCCAAACATTTCGTTCCCGTTTTCGGGAAACGGAGCCGATTCTCTGCGAACGTGTTCTTCGATTGGTTCACCACCAACTCGTCCGGAACGCTTCTCCCGAAGTCGTCCGTCAATTCGTCGAGCGAAATCTGCCGTTGCCGCTCGATCCTCGCGGCCATCGAACCTACGCCATCGTTTCCGAACACATCGACGACTCCCCGTTTCGACGTCCCGGCTGGCTGAAAAATCCGCCCGATTACTGGAAAGAATATGTCGAGCACGACATTGATCGCATCGAATCGTTTTCGCCGAAAATGAAGGCTCGTGCCAAGGCCGTCGTTTACGACTTCATGGCATCGCGAACCATCGAGGAATTTTGCGCCGCCCGAGACGAGCTTGGCGACTCCGACGAGCGCGACATCCAAGACGCCATTGAGCGTACGAAAAAGGAAATCGACGACCTCTTGGAAAAGTCCGTGCTGGCCGATCCGACCTATTCCAATGCGTATCGGCATCAGCAAATGTTTTGTCTCGAATCCTTGCCGGAAGCGGAACGGAAGCCGTTCCATCCCCGCCTAGCCGAGATCAACGCGCGGATGTTGGAGCATATTCCGGATCAACGTGATGCTCTCGAATATCTATTGGAATTTCATCTCGACACGGGAAATACGGACGCCGCTCAATCATTTTTCGAACGATACCGGGAACTCGATCCCTTGTCGCGCAAGACGGCGTTTCTGCGACATCGAATTTGCTTGGGACGCATCCGTCAAGGTTTGAAACAGGGGCTGAAAGACGGCGATTTCGCCGAAGCCGATGACGGAATCCGCGAACTGGACGCCGTCCCGCCGTTGGAAACGATCATGTATCGTTTCGACGTCCTTCCGCTTGCCCTTTCGTACATTAACGGAGTGTTGCAAAACCCGCCGCAAAGATCGGAGGGCGAAATCGGCGACTATGTCTCCGCCGCCGAAAAACGGGGTATCGAAAAACGGCTGCCGCTTCTCTTTGCCGTGTTGGTCGAAGGTCAAGCACTTGGAGTCCCGGACAAAATTCTCAAACCGCTCGCGACGGAATGGGAGAAGGCGATTTCCGGACGCTGTCACGGTAATACGGCGGGCGTTCTCGGCGACCTGGCGTACAACGTGTCGATTTCAAAAGATCGCTTTCCCCAGGCGACAAAAATCGTCGGCGAGGCGTGCGCCTTCGTCAATCGGGCCGGCCAAGTCAAATGGAACAGCGAAAAAGACCTGTTCGGCGCCTGCAATCTCCTTTGGCATCTCGCGGTCGAAAAGAAAGACGAAGAATACGAGAAAACGTTTCGTTCCTTGGTGAAAAAGGGGCTGAAACAGTTTCCCCAATCGCCGTCTTTCGCCTTTTTCGATGCGGAAACTTATTGGCTGGAAACTGGTAGAATCCGCTGGCGTCGGTCCACTTGGGCACACGATTCGTATCAGGAGTTTCTCAAGCGTTTCGGAAGTCTCCGGAGCGATCCGCAATATGCCCCGTTGATCCAGTGCGCGGAACGTCGGATTCAGGAAATCGACGACGATGAGCCGGAGTTTAGTCCTTTCGGAACTTCCCGAGGCCGCCCGGTTTACGGTGACGATATTGGCGACGACGAGGACGATTTCGATGCTTTCGATTCGGCGTTCGGATTGCCTCCGGGATTCAAGTTTCCCCCGGAGCTTCGGCGTCAAATCCAACGAGACGGCGGTTTCCCACCGGACATGGTCAAGGAATTGGAGAAAGCCCTGCCGAAAGAAATGGGGCCGTTCCGCAAGCTGATGATCGAGACATTGGAAGAATGCCTTCTCCACGGAATCCCGCCGGAACAAATGGAGAATGTCATGAAACGGAAAATGCAAAACATGTCGGTGCTCGACCAGATGAAGTTTATGGCACAAATGGCAAGATCAGAATTCATGTCCGAAGACGACGANNGACGACGAGGACGAAGACGATTCCGGCGGCTTCCTCTCCTTCTTCAAACGAAAAAAGAGTACGAAAAAGAACGGCAAGGGGAAACGATAACCATGCAAGCGGTCTATTATCACACGCTCGGCCTCGCACCGGACTGTTCCGAGGCCGAGTTGCGGAAACGCTATCTCGAATTGGTCCGTCACTATTCGCCGGAAAAATACCCGGAACGATTTTCGAAAATCCACGAGGCTTACGAAAACCTGAAAAATCCGCTCGATTCGATTCCGGACATGCTCTTTTCCGTTTCGACGGACGATTCCGTCGATCAAATCATCGCGGACGTCCTCGACGATATTCGAAACGACCGGTTGCCGANNCGACATGCTCCTGAAAATGGGGGTGGAATGATGAACGATATTTTCAACGCCAACGGGAATGAGAGTATACGATCATCGGAGGCAATTGATCTTTCTGAACTTTCCGCGCAGAATGTCGATCTGTTGCGCCGTTTCATGGATTGCCTGATCGCGACGGACAACGAACCGGCAACGGAGGATTTGGAGTCGGGACCTGAAATCGGCCTGTATCAACTGTTTGAGGCGTTCACCGCCCAGCGACACGAATTGAAACTTTTCACGAAATCGGGCCGCCAAACTCAGGAACTTCTTCAGCATAGTATCGAAGAAACGTCGAAGGCCGTCGACGCCCTTTCCCGCTTCCGCCGTGAACGCCCGGAAATCGAACGAAAAGCGGTCACTCCTTTTGTGTCCAGTCTGATCGAAATCGATGAGTCGTTACTGCGAACGAAAGCCTCGCTGAAAACGTTACAGGAACGTTTGACGGCCCTTGTCCGCACCCGGATCGAAACCGTCGCCGCCGCCTACTGCGATTCCCTCTCGTGGTGGAACCGACTCTGGCGCCGGACTTCCGTTCTGCGTTTCGCCGACCATCTTGCCGAGCGACAGACCGCGGAGATTGAACAGATACTCGAACCCTTCCTCGTCGGATTCGATATGCTGATCCGTCGAATGAACGATATCCTTGAAAAACACGCGATCAAACGGCTGAATCCGCTGGGCGAACCGGTCGATCCTGAAACGATGCGGGTCGTCGCCATCGTTGAATCAGACGTCGAATCGGACGTTGACTCGAATGCGGTTCCGGCAGGACATGTCGTCGAAGTTGTCCGTTACGGATATCTTCGCCAAGGTAAACCGTTGCGTTTCGCCGATGTCCGCGCTGTCCGGTAACAATCCCTCATCCCTCTGCCTTCATCCCTAACATGGAAACAATACTCGGAATCGATCTCGGAACGACGAACAGCGAAGTCTCGGTGATTCGCGACGGCGAAATCGTCGTTGTCGAAAAAGACGGCGACAAACTCCTCCCCTCGGTGGTCGGCATCGACAACGCCGGAAAACTGCTGGTCGGACATGCAGCGAGAAATCAGGCAATTCTCTACCCGGAGCGAACGGTCAAGTCGATCAAACGCAAGATGGGCGAAGACGTCAAGGTCAAGCTCGGCGACCGGGAATACACGCCGCCGGAAATTTCCGCGATGATCCTTCGGACGTTGCGTTCCCGCGCGGAGGAATATCTGTCTCAAAAATTTGCGAAAGCGGTAATCACGGTTCCGGCGTTCTTCAACGACGCCCAGCGCGAAGCGACGAAACTCGCGGGAGAACTTGCCGGACTGGAAGTGCTTCGGATCGTCAATGAACCGACCGCCGCGTCGCTCGTTTACGGAACCGATCCGGACACGGGAACGGATACAGTGTCGAACACAGTGTCGAACATAACGGAAACGTTGCTGGTATACGACCTCGGCGGCGGGACGTTCGACGTGTCCGTTGTCCGAATCGAAGACGGTGTGCTCGAAGTGCTCGCTTCGCACGGCGACACGCATCTCGGCGGCGACGATTTCGATCAATTGCTGTTCGATTATGTTTGCGACGAGTTCAAAAAGAAGAACAAAATCGACCTCCGGGAAACGCCGACCGCTGTAAGCCGGACGATGCAGGCCGTCGAAGAGGCGAAAAAACGACTCTCCACGGAACCGTTCGCCGCGATCAAGGAAGAGTTCATCGTGGAGAAAAACGGGACGCCGCTCCATCTCGACATGGAAATCGGGCGCAACGAATATGAGGAGATGATCCATCCGTTGCTGGAAAAAACCGTCGTTTGTCTGAACGACGCCTTGCGTGACGCGACATTGCACCCCTCGGAAATCGACAAGGTGATTCTTGTCGGCGGCGCTTCCCGAACGCCGCTCGTTCACCAAATCATCGAACAGCGAATGGGGACGACTCCGCACGGTGAAATCAATCCCGACCTTTGCGTGACGATGGGAGCCGCCGTTCAGGGCGGGCTGATTTCAGGAATCGAAGTCGGACGGGTCCTGATCGACATCACGCCGCACAC
>DOMV01000409.1 GCA_003509805.1 Planctomycetaceae bacterium | reverse complement strand
ATCGCGTTTCCAGTATGACCGCTTCCCAACAGTCGCGGCATGCGACGCAGCCCTATTTCGGTTTTTTCCCTCTCAGGAAACCGGTCGAGGATTTGGTCGATTTATCTGCTGATTTGCCGGCTGATTTACCTTTGTCCGAAGTGCGAGGGGGTACGCCCTTTCCGGACGGTTTCGCGGTTCCCGTTTTTCCCGCCGGGGACGGCTTGTCGGGGGACGGCCCGCCGGCCCTCGTTTCCGTCTTTTCGCCCGATGCCCGGGAAATCTTTTTCTCAACGCTTTTTCCCGTGGGCATAGCTTTCCCGGCGATTTTTTTCTCTGTTGTTTTTTTCTCTATGGTTNNGTGATTCTTTCTCCGCCGCTTTTTTCTCGTTGGTTTTTTCCTTTGCCGATTCCTTCGTCCGAGGCGTTGAAACCGGGGTCGCGCTCGTTTTTTCCGTTCGTTTTTTCTCCGGTTGCACCGCAACCGGCGGTTTCGGCGTTTCGTGGGATTTGTTCCCGGCAACATCCGGTTTCACCGACTTTTCGGGAGTCCCGGCATTCGGTTGCGCGCGTTTTTTTTCATGCGGTTTCTTTTTGGGCGCGTCGTTTTTCCGGCCCGGCGATTCTCCCTCGTCCGCCCCGGCAACATCTCCGTCATACGCGGCGTCGAAACTTTTCGGTTCGGTAAAATCGACCTCGGCCCCTTCCTCGACCACGTCGTCGCCGTGCTCGTCATCATAGGAATGCGCGAACAACCCGGGACCGGGCGGTTTATCGAACGTCCGAACCGGTTCGACCTTGCGGGGCTGCAACGCCGGGGCCGTCGTATCGCGTTTCAGGACCGCGACGTCGATTCCTTTGAGAAGCGTGCGCAATGCATCCACTTCGCCTGTCCGGTAATACGGGGTGGCAAAAAGGTGAAGCAGGGAAGCAAACAAAACGCCCTGATTTTTCGCCACGGCCCTCTCGATCCCCGAAACCTCTTCCCGCGTCCGATCCTTGCTGACCTGGGTCAGGCCGAGCAATCGAAAGGCCCGCATGGCCGCCTCGTCGAGCGGAATCACATGCCCGCCGAGCCCCACCTGGACGGTATAATCGACCATGAACCGGCTACAGGCGGGAATCGCCCGCAACACGTCGGACGCTTGGGAAATCGTCTTTTTGCGCAGTTCCTCAAGATCGTACATGTAATACGTCTCAAATACCGCCTGCAAGGTCCGTTTGATGCGTTCGCCGACCGACGGAGGGTCCGGGAGCATCGGCAGCGTATCGGCAAGTTCCTGGGCCGTCGATACCCGAATTTCATTCCAGTCGATGTAGTGATGTTCCAATACGGCATACGCCGCATCGGCGGCTTCGTAAGTCGCGTTTTCCAGAACGGCCGCGTAAATGAGATGTTCGAGGACATCCTGCTGCTGGACCGGCGGAACATACTTGTGCCGTTTCTGGACCAACTTGAAAAGCGCCTTGATCTTATCGGATTTGTTTAAGGACATGGACGAATTGAGAAAATCATGGGTTGCACGTGAGGAAACCGCGTCCGCAAACGCCCGCCTGTCCGCCTATTCCCCTTCCGGCGGCTCCTCGGCCCCCTCCTTCGGAAGCACCTCGTCGAGCATTTTGGAAATGAGGAGCGAGTGTTTGACCCCTTGGTCGAGAACGAAATGAACTTGCGGGGTATACCGGGTATCGATCCGTTTGGCGATTTTCGATTGGAGAAAACCGGCCGCCGATTGGAGCCCGCGCAGACAAAGATTCTGTTTCGTCTCATCCCCCATGACGGAAACATAAACTTTCGCATGACGCATGTCCGGCGAAACCTCAACCCGGGTAAGCGTCACATCGCGGACGCGCGGGTCCTGGATATCGGTCAGAATCGCCATGCCGATCACTTCGCGAATCGCTTCGCCGGCCTTCAATGTACGTCGGGACATAAGGATAAGGAACGGAAGAATTGACGGAGGGCAACGGAGGACCGGAACAGGATCGGGATCGAACGGGGAATCGAACCGTTTCAATCAAAAGGTTCGCGCGATCTCTTCGATTTTGTACGCCTCAAGGATATCGCCGTCCTTCAGGTCGTTGAAACCTTTGAGTTTTATACCGCATTCATAACCTTCGCGGACCTCTTTGGCGTCGTCCTTCTCGCGCTTGAGCGAATCAAGGGGATAATCGCCGATGATCCGGCTGTCGCGAATGATCCGTATCCGGGAATCCCGTTCGATATTGCCGTTCATGACGCGGCAACCGGCGATGTTCCCAACTCGGCTGATCGAAAAGACCCGCTGTACCAGGGCGCGACCGAGTTCCTTGACCTGCTCGATCGGTTTGAGCATACCTTCAAGAGCAGCCTTGATGTCGGCGGCGAGGTTGTAAATGATATCGTAGCGCCGGATTTGGACTTTTTTCTTTTCCGCAAGGGACCGGGCGTTTTCATCGGGAACGACGTTGAAACCGACGACGATCGCCTCCGAGGCGTCGGCCAACTGGACGTCCGCTTCGGTTATGCCCCCGACGGAAGCCTGAAGGATTTTAATTTTGACTTCCGGGTGCTCCAGTTTGCCGAGTTCTTTTTTGATCGCTTCGATCGAGCCGCGAACATCGGCGCGAATGATAATGTTGAGCGTCGAGTTCTTTTTATCGGTTCCGAGCCGCTGAAAGAGGTTTTCGAGCGTGATTTGAGGCCGGGAATCCATCAAATCGGCCTTGCGTTCCTCGACGGCCCGTTGTTCGGCGATCTGACGGGCAAGGGAAATGTCGTCAAGGACGCAGAATTTGCTTCCCGCGCTCGGCGCGACGTCCAGTCCGACCAGGTTGACCGGCGTTCCGGGACCGGCCTCTTCGACGACTTTTTTGGAATCGAGGGTGTCGTACATCGCCTTGACGCGGCCGTAAGCGGTTCCGCAAAGAACGACGTCGCCCTGGCGGAGTGTCCCGTTTTGGACGAGCATTTTGCTGACGACTCCTTCTCCGGCCCGCATTTCCGCTTCGAGCGCCGTCCCGATCGCGGGCCGGTCCGGATTCGCCTTGAGTTCGTGCAATTCGGCAATCGTCAGAAGCATGTTGAGCAATTCGTCGATTCCCTCGCCTGTCAAGGCGCTGCAACGGACGATTTCCGTATCGCCGCCCCACTCGCTCGGGATCAACTCGTTCGTCGCGATTCCCTGTAAAACCCTGTCGGGATTGGCCCCGGGCAGATCCATCTTGTTCATGGCGACGACGATGGGGACGCCGGCGGCTTTGGCGTGGGAAATCGCCTCCTCCGTCTGGGGCATGACACCGTCGTCGGCGGCGACGACCAGGACCGCGATATCGGTGCAATTGGCCCCGCGCGCCCGCATTTCCGTGAACGCCTCATGCCCCGGCGTGTCCACGAAGGTGATATCGCGACCCTCCGAAGTCGCGATGCGATACGCCCGGATGTGTTGCGTGATCCCGCCTTTTTCCCCGGAAACGACGTTCAGGTTCAAAATCCTGTCGAGCAGCGATGTTTTTCCGTGATCGACGTGCCCGAGGAACGTGACCACGGGGGGGCGGAATCGGAGCGATTCGGGCGGGTCGGGCTCTTCGAACAGGCCGGTAACAAGGGTGTCTTCGAGAGTTTGTTCTTCCCGGACATCCGCCTGGATGCCAAACGCCTCGGCCAAAAGCGAGGCGGTCTCATGATCGAGAGGCGAGTTGATCATGAGTGGCGTACCGAATTCAAACAGTTTTTTGATTACGATGGCGACCGAAATACCGGTCTCTTCCGAAAACTCCTTGACGGTACAGGGGAGCTGAATCACGATATCGTTCTTTCTGGGAGCGGCGGTACTGATGGCGACTCCGCGTACCTTTGGTTTGCGAACGAGTTGCCGTGGCCGGGCAATCATGTCGTCCATGTCGTCGCCGGCGCGATTGCGACGGCCTGCCGCGCCGGGACGGCGTTTTTTGGGCATCACCGATTCGGAAGCGGCGGTGGCACCCTTCGCCCCCCTTCGTCCGAAAAGTTTCTTTTTGGCCGGGTCGTCGGCTTCCTGCGCGACAAACGGTTTCTTCTTTCTGTCTTTCTTTTCAAGCTCCTTGACACGCTGGGCTTCTTCGTGCTTCTGGATGTGCTCGGTAATCGGCTTCGCCTTTCCCTGCGCCGCGGCAATGATCGCCTCGGGCGGCAATTTCATGTCGGGTTTTTGCGGCGCGATCTCTTTCGATTGACGGGACGGGAGCACCGTCGGGGCTTTCGGCACCGGCGCCAACCGGAGACTGACCCCTTTGGGAGTCCCCGATCCGGTCGATCGTTCACCGCCCTCACTTGCCTGCTTCCGCTGCTTGTTATCGGTAATCGAACGCATCGGGCTCCGATAATCGTCGCGTCGAATTGCCGCCGCATGTCCGGGAGCCGATAATCCGGTCCGCACCGGTTCGACGGGAGCGGACGGTTCCCGGGCGGGGGGCGCGGCATCCCCTTTTTTCAAGAAAGCGTTTAACGGAGAGGTTTTACGCACCGGAACCGATGGTGGAACCGGGGAACCACCCGGCCCTTCTTTGGAAACGACCGGCTTGGACACACGCGGTTTGGAAGCGACAGGTTTGGACGCGACCGGTGAACCCGCTTCGTCTGTCTGCGTTTCCGCGGAAAGAGGTGCGCGGGGAGAACCGGGGCGAACTGCTCCCGGAGAATCCTGCTCAGCCTGTTTTTCCTCGGCGGCAACCGGGGAGTCCGGTTCGGAACCGGAACCCGTCGCCTTGGAAGGAATCTGGAGCGGCTTGAGAACCGGGATCTTCCCACCCGGGGGGGCCAACGCGGGGCGCTGGAGAGGAACACTGCCCTTCGTCGACTTCTCGGTTGATTTTTGCAAAAACGGCTTGACCTGCTCGACCTCTTGTTCGGTCAGACTGGCCAAAGCGGAGCCTTTCCCTTCGATCCCCGCCTTTTTACAAAGATCGACGAGCGTCTTGCTTTCAATGTTGAACTGCTTTGCTAATGCGTAAATACGTATGGACAAGTCAATCTGCTTTCTCTAAATATGCTTTTCGGAAACCATCTTTTCCGTCTCGGGTCTGCCCCCGATCCGGCCAAGAACAGGCACTGCGCGGTGTGATAAAATTCCGCATCCTGCCTAAACTGAGGTCTCCGAATAAGCCCAATAAAACGGGAATAACGGCATCCTTACATGATCACTTTTCCTCCTCTTCGGCGTCATCATTGTCATTATCACTATCACGGTCATTATCATTACCATTGTCATTGCTATTATCATCGGGCCCGGGCCGGGCGGTCGCGTTGCGTTCCTCCTCCTCAGCCCGCTCTTCCACCTGCGCGATGATCGCCTCGGCCTGTTCCTGGGTCAGGTCGCCCATTTGCATCAGGTCGATCGGCTCGATAATCGAAAGGTCGTCGAAACTAAGGAACCCCTCACCGACGAGGCGGTCGGCCAATTCGGAGTTGATCCCGTCGATTTCGGCGTAACCCGCGAGCGCTTTTTCGAGCATTCCTTCCAACTCGTCGCGCGTCATGATTTCGATATCCCAACCGCAAAGCTTGCTCGCAAGCCGAACATTCTGCCCTTTGCGGCCGATCGCCAGGGAACGATCCTCCTGCCTGACCAACACGACGGCGCGACCGAGCATGGTACAAAGAATGACTTCTTCGACCTCGGCCGGCTTCAAGGCGTTGGGAATGTATATCTGCATGTCCGGGTCCCAGGGAACGACGTCGATCCGTTCGTTGAGCTCTTCCGTGATATTCTTGATCCGGCTGCCGCGAACCCCGATACAGGCGCCGACGCAATCGACCCGCTGGTCGGAACTGTAGACCGCGATTTTCGTCCGGTGACCGGGCTCCCGGGCCACCCCTTTGATTTCGACGATGCCGTCGGCGATATCCGGGATTTCCTGTTCGAACAAACGCTGCACCAAAAGGGGCCGGGTCCGGCTGACGATCACTTTGACCCGGGTGGTGTCTTTTTTGACATCGACGACGAGCGCGCGAACCATCGTCTTGAGGTGATACATTTCGCCCGGGATCTTTTCACCGCGGGGCAGGATCGCCTCGATCTTGTCTTTTTCCCCGCGCATTCCGCCGCCGCCGGGCTGGGGCAGGGCAATGATTGTCGTTCCACGGTCGTTTTTGACCACTTCGCCGCTGATCAGTTGATCGATTTTCGGTCGGTATTCCTCATAAAGGGCATCACAGACGGCCTCGTTGATCTTGTGGCTGATCACCTGCTTTGCGCTCTGGGCGATGATCCGGCCGTCGATTTCGGCGGGGGCAAGCGCAACGCCGTCGCGGGTCCCGGTAATTTCCCCGCTTTTCCGGTCAATGTGAACCTCGACGACCGGCTCCTCGACCCCGGTCCGAAAATCGACCGCGCGCTTGCGAACCGCTGCGACGATTCCCGCTTCGATGCCGGAGAAGATAATTTCCTTGTCGATGCGACGATCCCGATGGATGGTGTCGACGAGGTCAATGAGGTTCAGCATTTCTCTTGAATTCATGAGCACTTCTCAACGGTCTGGTGGCATGGTCGCCCGGGGAGGGCGGTTGGTCATCGCGGGCGGGCGATTCTGCTCACACGCCCCGCAACGCATAAAGGGACCATCCCCCTGCATCGTCGACACAAACGTGTGCGATGGACGGAAACGGCACCACGGGGAAGAGGATAAACTCTTCGAGGAAATCCGATCCTCATTAGTTTAACGGCGCACGGGCAAGGCGTCAAGTATTCCGCCCCCCGGTTTCTCCCCTTTTCCCTCCCCTTTCTCACTTTGCGGGGATGGAGATTTCCGTTTCGAAGGCTCCCCTCTCCGCCCGTCGGGAACGAAATCGCATGAAAGCCGGGAACGCCGCGTAGCGCAGGAACGGGTGAACGGCGACCGCCGTGTACTCACGGCCGGGAGGTCCGTGGCGGACTATCACCGGTTGTCCGTGCGGTTCGTACGTGTACCCCGCAAACGGCATGGTATACTGAAGGCTGTTGAAATTTCCCGAAGCCGACGATTCAGAAGCCTGCCCACCGGAAACAACACTGCTCGGAGAGTAAACAGGCGGATGAGCGGGCTGTGTTTACCAACGACTCAACCGGCTTCGGTATAATCCTCCCGCGCACAATCGCCTGCCGATCGAATGAAACGTTTATGTCATTATACAAACAGAAGTTAGGGGCGGGCGAGTGCGGCAGGCAGTCTTCACCGCAACCAATGTCACCGCGTTTCCAGGATATTTACCGAACGTCGAGCAACACCCGCTTTTCTTTTTGATTGGGACAATACCAGAAGCAACGTCCGCACGCGACGCAACGTCCCGGGTCCACCCGGTAGTCGGTTCGACGGCGGCGCATTCCGAGCGAAATCAGTTTGACGGCAAACACGATTCCGCACCAAGCCCCGAAAAAGACGGCGGCATGACGCATTCGCCCGTAAACCGATTCCGCGCGACGGTAAAGAGATTCATTCGTTTGTCCTGTAATTTGAAAGGCTTTGGTTTCGGCGAAATAGCCGGTCGTGTCGACCAACCGGGAATCTTCGGCAAGTACCCGTTCCGCCAATCGGACGTCAGGATGCATCGAAGCAAGCGGTCCCGGGAGCAGTCGGGCGGCGATCCCTGTCAAGGCGACGACGATCAGCGGAGCGGCGAGAAAGAGGATCAGCAACCGCAGGGGGCCGATAAAACGTTCTTCCGGAGTCGGATCGGTCGTCGGGGGACGTATCGCGTTGACGGGACAGATTTCTTCGCACAGCCGGCATTTGCTGCATTCGCCGGGCGTTACGGAAACCTTTTTGGCCGCGAGAGATCCGCATAAACCGAGCAGGGCGCCGTAAGGACAAAGAAATCGGCAAAACGGTCTTGCGACAATCAATCCGAGCAATAAGATGGCGAAACCGAAAACGAGGATACTGAAAAAACCGCTCATGCGGAACAGGCCGACGAAGGGATCGAAACGGCAAATGAGAAACCAGAGGCCGACTTGGGCGAACAGGACGCCGAGACCGAGAAAAACGAAGCGGAGCGTTCCCAGGCCGTCGTCGATCCAGGCGGGCAAACGCAAGGGTTTGATCGCGACCAATTCCTGCACCGCCCCCAACGGACAAACGGCGCCGCAGAAAACCCGTCCGTAAAAGAGCGCAACCAAAAGCGGGAGGGAAAAAAGCAAAACGGCCGTCACGGAAATCAGTCCGGTCGTTCCGGAGATGGTCGTCCCGGAGAGGGTCGCTCCGGGGGGGACCGTTTGTGAATCCTGTTCCGTAGGGATTCCCCGGAGGGTGTTCCAGATCCATTCCACACCGGTCCCGATCGACTCGAAAAACACGGGAATCGTGTTTTGAAGGGAGCCGACGGGGCAGGGACACCCCTGTAACACGAAGCCGAAAACGACGACGGACCCGACGGCAAGCAGGAACACCGCGCGCCGGCTACGGTAATAATGGACGGCCAGAACCGCCGACACCAGCGCGGCGGCATACAGGCCGAGGGCCAGGTAATTCTCGGTCGGCGTCCGGAAATTCGGCAGCGGCGTCTCCGTGTCCGGGAGCGTGTATTCCGATTCGAACACCGGCGGAGGGTTGCGCGGAGCCGCCACGGCCGGGTCCGTGAGGAGCGCGAGCGAAGCGATGCAAAGAAAGATTGGAAAGCGGATTCCGAAAAANNATGAATTTCATCGCGTATTTCCCTGCCATCCGGGAATGCGATTCCCGGCTCGTGAAGAACCACTTGATTATCCCGATTCTCAACGCGAACAAGACGCCCGTCGGGTTTTTTATCCGAGAGCCCGTTCACCTTGGAAAAACCGGCTCACCGGAACAGCCTACCAGAAGTCGGTCTTGTTGGCAATCGTCGCAGGCTTTCAAATCTCGTTGAACCAACTCCGGTCGACGGTGGTGTACAAGCCTTCGAAGATCATTTCCATCACATCGGCGACGCGGTCCTGGAAACAATGGATGCCCGCCCCGATGGAAACGAACACGAGAAAAAACATCAGGATGTTGTTGATCCCGAAGCCGACCGACATCAGGTTCAACTGCGGCAAGGTCTTGCTGAGCATCCCCATGACGACCATCGCGACGAGGATGCCGAGGGTCACGGGCGCGGCGATCCGGAAAGCGAGGACGAAACCGACGGTGAGGACCGAGACGATCGTTTCAAGCAGGGGCGTGTGAAAACCGCCCGAGGCGATCGGGAGCGTCTGAAAGGAATCGAGCAGGGCCGAAAGCATGACCCGGAGACCGCCGAGGCAGGCGAATACGGCGACCGCGAGCAGGTGCAGGAACCGGGAGAACATCGGCAACTGTTCCCCGGAGGCCGGATCAAGCAACGCGGCCGCCATCAAACCGCCCATTTGGCCGATCAGCGCCCCGGCCATGTGGATGCAACTGAAAAAAATCATCATGCAAAGGCCGATCGAAAGGCCGATGATCAACTCCGAGGCGATGACCAGGACATAATCGACCAGGGTCGGCGGCTCCGGGACGACCATTCCCCAGTGCGCCGGCATCATCAGTATGGCGAGCGCGAAGGCGAGAAGCGCCCGGAAGCGCATCGGGACGTCGGCCCCGCCGAAAACAGGCGCCGCGATCACGATCCCGCTCACCCGGACCAGGACGAGCGAGAAAATCAGGACAAGCGATGTGTCGATGTATTGCAGCCATTCCATCACCCGCGATTGTCGCCAAAATCCCCGATCCGGTCAAGGTCAATATCCGGAGTCGATATCCGGAGTCGATATCCAGGGGGCGACATCGTGGGAATCGGCAGTTTCTCGCCGTTCAATGGATCGCCGTTCAATCGCCGAGTTTCCTGATTTCCACATTCCGGATTTCCCCTTCCGCCATCCAGGTGCAGAAGGCAAGACCTCGGTACGTCTCCATTTCGAAACGAAGGCCGACTTTTTTGCCGCGGGTATCGCAGTCGATCACCTGTTTTTCCTTCCATTTGTCCGAAGCGGGACCATCGCCCGCCGCTTCGGTCGCCTCTTTTCCCTCCGGGAGCGGCTTGATCCAGACGGAAATGTTCTCCTTGCGAACACGGACCCGGAACTGATACCAGCGCAGATCCTTGAAAGCGTAGAAATCGCCCGACCCGTTCTCCGAAGCGTCGAAACCGTCCAGGGAACTCAGGCCGATCGTACCGCCGCCCCAACCGCCGTTGATGAAACTGCAATACGCCTCCCCCACCGGGAACGTGAGCGCGGCAAAGAAATCGCTTCCCATCATTCGCCGGGCCTCGTACCGGATTTCGTAATCCATCCGGGGAATTTCCTTCTCCTTCTTTTCCGACAGCGTGAGCCCGGAGAGGCCGGCCCCCATGCCGATCGACAGACACCCGTTTTGGACTTGAACCGCGCCGTCGCCCCCGTACTTCCGCACGGTCCAGCCGTCGAGCGTTTTTCCGTCGAAGAGCGATTTCCAGGAAGGCGGTTCCGCCTCGGACGGTTTTTCCCCGGCAACGACCGGAACCGGGAAAGCGGAGAAGAATACGAGCAGGGACAACAACGCTTTTGTGTAATCCATGAGAATGATAACGTGCTATTACTGGAAACGCGATGAAAACGGAGATGAAAACGGACATTTGGTCAAGCCTGCTTGCCGCACTCGCTCGGGCCCAACGCTCCGGTCGCTGAGCTACGCTTTGTTCCCGGTTTTTTGGTTGGATACTGAAAACCTTTGAAATTTCCCGAAGCCGACGATTCAGGAGCCTGCCCACCGGAAACAACACTGCCCGGAGAGTAAACAGGCGGATGAGCGGGCTGTGTTTACCAACGACTCAACCGGCTTCGGTAGAACATGCTCCGCCCGTTTGCAGTTTATCGCGGATTGAGCACCAACGGTTCGGTCATATCGTCCTGCATGACGACCGTTTGTTTTTTGCCGCTGAAATTCCGCTCTACGTAACGCGCGACCAACGGTTTGATCTCGTCGCAGAGTTGAACGTGCGTCAAGGGATTACCCGCCTCTTCGATGGATTGCAGGACGTAGTACGTCAACACGCTCAAATCCCGTTCCTTGCGGACGAACGACACTTCCGCCGAGGTGCTTGATGCGATCATGGCCGCATCTTTTTGGCCGACGTCCTTCGCCACCGCAAGACGCGCAAAGGCGAAGCGAAGCGGTTTCCAGTCGTCGCCGTCATCCAATGTTCCCGACAAGGTTCTCGCACCGCCCGACTTGGCACGCGCCGCCTGGCCGCCGCTGTGACACGCATCCAATACGATCAGCACCTTGCGACCGTCGAGTTCCTGAATCCAGCGACCGAACGCCTCGTCCATCAGCATCGTCCCCTCGATGTCCTTGCCGGTCCCATCGTGCGGCACGAGAAATTCCCGCTTACCGTCGTCCGTCCGACCGCCGTGACCCGACCAGAACAAAAACACCGTGTCGCCCGGCTGCGTCAGGCGCGGCAATTCCTCCTTCACGATTTTGCGGATGTTCGCCAGCGTCGCGTTGTCGTTCGCCAAAAGAATCATGTTGTCCTTTTCGACACCGCAATGCTTCGTGAACACATCCAGCATTTTCTCCGCGTCGATGTGGCAAATGCCGAGGTCGTTGATGTTCTCGTCCTTGTAATCGCTGATGCCGATTGCGACCGCGAACCGTTTGCCGCCGCCGGTCGACGGAGCGGATGGACGATCCGGGCCGGTATCGGAATCGACGGTACGGATGCGGACCTGGTGTTCCGCCCAGTCGGGCATCTCTTTTTCCAACACCTTGGGAAATGCCCGTGAGAACGATTTCGCGGTTCCCTCGCCGACGGGCGTGATATCGGCGCCGGTGAAAGACGTGGTGTCGATGTACGCGAGCGGCTTCTTCGACACGACGGCCTTGAGCAATTCGTCGCCGAACGGCGCGTCGATACGGATTTTGAAACCGCTCCCGTCGGCGGGCACGGTCACGGGCTCGTTTTTCCGAACGAAATTGTCTTTTTGAAACCGGTTGGGAAACAGCACGGAGACGTTCCCCACGGCGTCGCGGTAAAACAGGTACAGGTAGCCGTCTTCGCTCGAATCGACGGTTGCCCGGAGCAAATCATTCCTGGTGTACACACGGTCGGCGCGGTCGACATCGACCCGCACGGCGAAGGAGGACCGCTCGTTGGAAATCTCTTCGACGAAGGCCCCTCGGCTGCTCTGACCGAACGCCGACGCGCCGCAGAGAAGAAAAACCGGAATAATCAGACAATAAACGTATTTCATGGTCGGTTGGTGGTTGGTGGAATGGAAAATTGACAATGAACCTTTTCAGGGCACGCAATCAGAGCACGAAGCATAAGCGAGTGAATGAGTAACCGTGTCCCGCACTTGCTGACGCGGCGTGCTCTGATTGTTGCTTCTTCCTCGTCTTGTGCAACACCTTTTCCCATGAAATAACAAATCCCCAAACTTGCTTGGGCGTGGTCATTTCCCTGCCTAAACGATAACGCAAATAATAATGTAACATAACGGAAAATTCTCGTGAGCGATGTGGGATAAACGACAGCGAAAAAACGCTAGAAGAACCAGGGACACAGTCCCCGGCTCGTGTGGTGATTCACATGTGGTGATTCGTCGGCCCGTGCGTTTTTACTTGTTCAACATCACGTCGGCGTCGACGGTTTGGCCGGTCCGGCCGCAGAGGACTTTCATCCGGGCGACGCTCCCGGCCCGGTCGATGGCGTCGGAGTAAGCCTGTTCGCCGCCGATCTTCGTACCGTTGATTTCCAGGATCACGTCGCCGACTTCGAAGCCCGATTTCCGGCCTGGCAGACCCGCGACGACTTCCGTCACCTTCACGCCGTTGCCGTCGTTTTCCGCCGCCTTGACGCCGAAGACAGGCCCGGCGTTGCGGTCGTAAAACTTGTACATATCATAGTCGCCCGAGCGGATTTCCTCTTTCGTCAGCAGTTTGCCCGCCTCGACTTCCTGGAGGCCGTCGAGGCCATTGCTCTTCATGTACTCGTCGTCCGCGTTTTTGAGCAGGTTTCCGGCGAATTTTACGTTATTGCCTTTTTGAACCGTCAGTGTCGAATCAGCCGTAATCTTATTCACGTCCGCAAGATTGGTGATCGCTTTACCGTCGATGGCCGTGATGATGTCGCCCTTGCGGAGTCCCTGGGCCGCCAGCGGCGAACCCGCTCCGGGATCGGAGTCGAGCATCGCGCCGTTGTTGTCATCCGTCCCTTTGCTCAGCCCTTTGTAGACGGTGATCGTCGACCAGGTGAAATAAGTGCGATACGTGCGGTAGTAGTAGCGGTAATAGGTGTAACAGGGACGATAGTAGACCGGTCGCCAGGTATAAACTCGCCGGATCGGGCGGTAGTACCAGCGCCAGCACTTGACGGTGCCGTCTGCGTCGGAATCGCTGAACGCGGCGGCCTTGTAGTTCATATCGGAATCGACGTTGTGGAAGACGTCGCCTTCGGAAAACGCTTGGGTCTGCGATTTGACGAGTTCCTCGGCCGGGCCGGGCTGGGCAAAGGAAACGTTCGCGGCAAAAAAGCAGAAAGTTCCGAGAGCCAGGGCGGCAATCATGCTTTTGGTGATCGTCGTTGTCATGGAAATGTCCTTTCGTAAGGAAGGGGTGAAATTGTCGACTTCTATACTGAAAACCATTGAAATTTNNCCGACTTTCGAGAAGCCCGCCCATCGGAAACAACACCGCACGGAGGGTAAACGGGCGGTTAAAACGGAAAACGGGGCCGGCTTCGGTATGAAAGGGGTTATGCTGAAACACGATCTTCGGCGACAAAAAAAACAAGTCAACAAAGAACGGAAGCGTTTTCTAAAAAAGGGTGAAATGGATGTTGGTCCGCAAGCTCGAATGCCGGCAGAACATGGTTTGTTATGCCGAGCGGACTCGCCATGCCTTCCAACGAACGCCCGAACGAAAACCTCGAAGATATTCGCCGCCAACTCGACGAAGTCAAACGGCATTCCGACAAATTGCTCTCCCCGAAGGTCGCCGCGAAAGTCCAGCGGTAATTGAGCGAACGGGACACCCGCGACGCCGGGCAAGAACTCAAAAAAACTCCTGATCTTCGCGGAAAAGTCGCTTTTTCGTATCCGGAACCGGCGAAACGTCCGTTCGATGATCTTGGCGGGGAGTACCTTGGCAACGGGGAGCGACGGATCGTCGAGGAAGACGCGGCTATACCGTAAACGGCCTGAAACTGTTCCCGCGAACAATCGCTTGCCGCTCGAACGCAACGTGTAACCTGGTATTTGCCATTACGTTATGGCGAGTGAGCGCGGCAGGCGGACGTGACCGAATGTTCGTTTTCATCGCGTTTCCAGTATAACCGGTGTGCAGGGATTCGCGCGGAACGCCGATTCGAATGGAATACCGGACAGGAAAACCTTCCTTGACATCATTTTTGCCGATGCACCAAGGGACGGATCATATCTGATCCAAGGAAAATCAATCCGGATCGATTCCCTCGAACGCCATGTTTTTATCAAATCCGATATGCCGCGTCAAGTCAGGCTATGCGACTGTGTACAGATTTTTGAAACGATACCTCAAACGACCTGAAACGACGGCCCGAAAACGATTCCCGCG
>DOMV01000104.1:2111-32330 GCA_003509805.1 Planctomycetaceae bacterium | reverse complement strand
CGCTCCATCCATTGGGTCGAGGACACTCTGTCCGCCGATGGAAGGTTTCAATTGCCCGGTAAAAAAGCACTGGAAAACACGTCTCCCAAAGAAGTGGCGATTGATGCTGTGCTTGTGAAAATACATGAGCATCCGATCGAACGTCCCCAAAAAAGCAGGAGGATTACTATTCAGGCAAGAAAAAAAGGCATACGGTCAAATCGCAAGTCATTGTTGATGTTGAAACAAAAATAATTTACGACGTCGACGAGGCGATGGGAAGTGTTCACGATTTCAGACTGTGCAAGGAATCGCTTTTGTTATTGTACGTTTTATCGGCAATGATTTTGGCGGACAGCGGCTACCAGGGCATTTTGGAGTATCACGAATGTAGCTTGATTCCGATCAAAAAGAAAAAAAAGGGTGAGCTTTCGGACGAGGAAAAGGCGTTTAACAAGGAATTATCGCGGCGTCGGATCGTGATCGAGAACATCAATGCGAAGATTAAAGCATTCAAACTAATGTCGTATCCGTATCGTAACCGCAGGCGTCGGCATGAGTTACGCACCAAACTTGTCTGTGCGATTCTCAACGCCGAACTCGCTGCGTAGGTTATGGAACAAGTCTAATGAAATGCGACGGCGGCTACGCCGCGCGGTAGACCTCGGAAGTCCAGCGCACCCTCGTTGTACCCGCATTCCTGTTTTATCTGAAGATCGGCAAAACGGCGAAAATCAAGGGAAATTGGCGTTGCCTCGCCGAGAGGCTTTTGGTATGATCGCCCCGGTTTCCGTGTCGACGCCGCAATCCTTACAAGACGTGTTCCATGAACGATTATCCGAAAAAGCATCCGACCGGCCTCTGGGTTCTCTTTACGACCGAGATGTGGGAACGTTTCGCTTTCTACGCGATGCGGGCCATTCTCGTACTGTATCTGGTCGATGTTTCCACGAACGAGCAAACCCCCGGTTTCGGCTGGTCGGAAGCGGACGCCTATCGCCTTTACGGCGTCTACACCTGCCTGGTTTATTTTCTTCCACTCGTGGGCGGCTGGATCGCGGATCGTTTTCTCGGCCAACGTCGTTGTGTCGTCCTCGGCGGGGGCCTCATGGCCTTGGGAGAATTCTTTCTCGCGGCCACCGAGTTCATTCGCATCGGAGGCGGCGTCAAGATTACCATGGCGACCGATCCGACGGCCTTGGCGATGTTTTACGTCGGCCTGGGCCTCATGATTGTCGGAAACGGTTTTTTCAAACCGTGCATTTCCGTCATGGTCGGCCAGTTATACGCTCCCGGTGATATCAAGCGGGATTCCGCCTTTTCAATATTTTACATGGGAATCAACATCGGCGCCTTCCTCTCGCCGCTCGTCGCTGGAACGGTGGCCGAAAAATACGGTTATCATCTCGGTTTCCTGATTGCCGGTTTCGGAATGATCTTCGGGCTCATCACGTTCATGGTGTTCGGTTCCTTTTATCTGAAAGGAATCGGGATGGCGCCGGTCAAACACGATCCGGATGTCAAACTCGGTCCGGAAGAAAAAGCGATATTGGAAAAAGCGCAGTACGAACAAACCCGGCCGATCGGCAAACAGGATTGGGACCGGATGTTCGTCATCATCATTCTTTCGCTTTTCGTGATCGCGTTTTGGGTTTCGTTCGAACAGGCCGGTTCCTCGCTGAACGTGTTCGCGAAAAACCAGACCGACCGCTCCATCGCCGAATCAATCGTCGAAAAAACGCCGAAAATCATCCTGGAAGACCTTTATTTGAACAACGAGGACGTCGTGGAATTCGAGTCGGCGGTCAACCGGGGTCGCGCGCTTGAGGAACAATTGCATAAAGCCGGTGAAACCGTCGTTCGGGAACCGTGGGGAAAACGGACGGCGAAACTCTTTGCCTTCCAAGTAAAAAAAGACGACCGACCGCTTGAGGTCCAGGTGACCGAACTCAAGGCAATCGCCGTCGGTCTCTTCGAACGCTTGCAAAAAAGCGAGGATCCCGACATCCAGGCAGCCCTCGACGCGCTCGATAAAGCCGNNNNTGAGAGTCGTGGTCGGGCCCGGTTCTCCGGAAGCGGAAGAGGTTCATGCCCTGAATATTTCGGCTTTTAACGACGAAATCACCGGGACCCGGTTGCGGGAACGTGTCGAGGAAATACTCGAAAAGTCCAAGCTGACGCTGCCCGAGGACGCCGAGCGGGATAAAAAACTCGGACAACTGGCCAAACGCAAAGAAAACATCACCGGGGCGATCAATGCCTTGCTTGCTTTCGAACAGGGTGAAAACGGCAAAGACATTCAAGCGGCGCTGGAGGACATCTATCAAAAAAGGCTCCGTGTCGATCGGCATTTCGTCCCGGGGCAAACATTGTATACCTTCCCGACAACCTGGTACCAGTCGGTCAACGCGCTCGGGATCGTCGTTTTCGTCCCGATTTTTACGGCAATCTGGCTTTTCCTCGCGGCGCGGGGCATCGAACCGAGCACGCCGATGAAATTCGCCATCGGGCTTCTCCTGCTCTCGGTCGGGTTTTTCCTGATGATCCCGGGAGCGGTCGAAGCGAAACTCTCGCACGGCAAGGCGGGACCGCACTGGTTGATTTGGTGTTATCTCTTTTCGACCTGGGGGGAACTTTACCTCTCCCCCGTCGGATTGTCGATGGTGACGAAACTCGCACCGGCCCGGTACGCCTCGTTTTTCATGGGGGTCTGGTTCATGGCCAGCAGCATCGCCTACCTGCTTGCCGGTGAGTTGGCACGCATGTTCGGTTCCGGCGAAGGGGTCCATTTCTTTTTCGGCAAGGAAAAAGGATTGGCCGACTTTTTCCTGCTCATGGGGCTCATCCCCTTCATTATCGGCGTAATCGCGCTCCTGTTGGCGCCGAAACTGAAACGGATGATGCATGGAATCAACTGAACAACGGGTACTCGCCCAGGACGCGAACGACACCTTCGGTTCCGGAAGGTCCGCTGCGGGATAATCGCAATTCGAGCGAATCGCGGCACAGGCGGAATTCCCGGGAATCGGTTCGGGTTTCCATTTCAAGATAAAACATTTGAGGATCATGCTCCGTTTTATGGTCGGAAAGCGCGGGTCGCGAATGAATTTTCAGCAGGTTGATACCGAAAAAGGCGACCTGTCCAAGAATATCGGCAAGTAGACCGACACGATCGAGTGTCGGAATCACGGCGATCATCGTGCGGTTCGGCTCCGTTGCGGCGAAAGGGAAACGCGTCGTGCCCGGCCGATCGGGGAAACCGATCAGGAGGAACTCCGTAAAATTGGTCCGACCGTATTGACGATTGCCGATGTTCTCGGCGAGAATGGGGACCGAACGTTTTTCAAACGCCTCGCATCGCGCGATTGCGAAGCCGGAGCGGGTCTCGGCGACACGTTCCACGGCGGAAGCGGTGCTCCCGAGTTCGCGGTATTCCGCTTGTGGAAAAAACGAATGCAGATAAACCGAACACTGGGCAATCGCCTTGGGATGGGAAAAAATTTCGGCCGTTTCGGACGGATCGGGCAAACGGGCCGGTGCTCCCTTGTGAGAACCGCCGTGAAAACCGCCCAGCGCAAAGCGGACGGGAATTCTTTCGGCGGCGCGAACGGTCAATTGACGCTCCGTAATCAGGTCGAGCGTTTCCTGGACCAAACCTTCGTGAAGATTGTAGTACGGGAGAACCGCGAAATCGCCGTCATGCTCGCAAGTCCTGAGAATAGCTTGGGAAAGTGTTTTGGCCGGAACCAATTCAAACGTGCCGCCGCCCCGGCGTTTCAACGACAACGCCGCCTGTTGGGTGAACGTTTCCTCGGGTCCCAGATAATGGATGCGACCGTTCATGAAATGTGTGCCATCGTTTTGCGGAAACTGTTATACCGAAGCCGGTTGAGTTTTCCGGTCAAACCGCCTGTNNCAGGCTCCTAAATCGTCGGCTTCGGGAAATTTCAATGGCTTTCAGTATATTTTGGCAAGCCGCGGGAACGACGGTTCCCCGGGAATGCGACTTGCACGGGAAAGCCCAATGTATCGACCTATTGTATCGTTTTTTTTTGCTTCAACAACACGAGGTCGCCCCATGATGGAAATTACGCTTCCTTTTGAAAAACATTTCGAAAATCATTTGGAAAATCATGTCGAATCGGAACCGGGATCGTTGCCGGATTCGCAACGGATGCTCGGTTCGCCCAGCTATGAAATCGCCTATTGCGATCGCGGCTTCCTGGAAAGCGACTCGGCCCGCGGGCTTCGCATCCAGGCGGAACATGAGAAACCGGAATGGTTTTTGCGTCGATACGGCGTTCGTTCGACGGTTATCGTGTTCGGAAGCGCCCGCGTTCCGTCGAAAGAGGATGCTGAAGCCGCGATGCTTCAAGCCGGGAACGCCTTGCGCGCAGCCCCCGATTCACCGGAGGCGATCAAGACGTTCGAACACGCGAAACGCATGCTCGCAATGAGTCCTTACTACGAGCAGGCCCGGGAGTTTGCCCGGATCGTTTCCTTCGAAAACCTCGCTCGAAACAAAAACGCCCTGGAAAACGACACCTTGGAAAACGGTCGGCTGGATTACGTCATTTGTACCGGTGGCGGTCCCGGAATCATGGAAGCGGCCAACCGCGGCGCATTCGAGGCCGGCGCGATTTCGATCGGTCTCAACATCAAGCTGCCGTTCGAGCAACGTCCCAATCCTTACATCACACCCGAACTTTGCTTTCAGTTCCGTTATTTTGCGATCCGCAAACTTCATTTCCTGCTCCGGGCCAAAGCGTTGGTCGTCGCGCCCGGCGGCTTCGGGACCTTCGACGAACTTTTCGAGGCGCTCACGCTGCGACAGACGAATCGGATGCAGCCGATCCCGATCATCCTTTTCGGTGAATCGTACTGGCGCAAATGTGTCGATTTCGATTACATTCTCGAAACCGGGGTGATCGACCGGGACGACCTGGATCTGTTCACGTTCACCGAATCGCCGAAAGAAGCGTGGGATATCATCAAGTCGTTTCACGCGAAAGTGTGTTGATTCACGAAAGAGTCGCATGATGGATGGAAAAGCGTTTCGCGAATTGATTTCCGGCAAACGGCGGGGAATTTCCGCTTCCATGACGCGGTTGCTTCTCGAATGCGCGGAGTTGCCGTACACCGCGATCGTAGGCATCCGCAATCTCGCGTACGATTATCCGCTTGGTTTGACGACGTTTCCAGCCGTTCCGGCGATTTCCGTCGGCAACATGACGCTCGGCGGAACCGGCAAAACGCCCTTGGTCGCCTGGATTGCCGAACGCCTTTCCGGACGGGGACTCCACGTCGGATTAATCAGTCGCGGTTACGGCGGGAAAACGACGGAAAACATCGGCGACGGGACCGCCTGTTGGCATGCGCTCAACGACGAGGGAAAGGAGTTGGCGCTACGTTTGCCGAATGTGCCGCATCTTCAAAACGCCGACAGGATCGCCGCGGCCCGCGCATTGCTGGAAAACAGCCGGATCGATTGCCTGATCCTTGACGACGCCTTTCAGCACCGGCGAATCGGCCGTAATCTTGATATCGTGTTGATCGACGCCCTGGAACCGTTCGGATTCGATCACGTTTTTCCCAGGGGAACACTTCGTGAGCCGCTCGCCGGCCTGAAAAGGGCCGACATCGTCTTGCTTTCCCGTGCCGATCAAGTCGATGGAGACGAGCGTCGCCGTATCCGGAAATACGTTCGCCGCTTTGCCCCGGAAGCCCACTGGGGAGAGATCGTCCATCGTCCTGAATGTCTCCTCGGTCTGGTTGCGAACCCGACGAGTCCGTCCGGAAATCCGTGTTCGTCCAACACCCTTCGAGAACCCTTTCTTCAGGAACCCTTGGAAAACCTCCGGGAAACAACCGTTTTCGCTTTTTGCGGGATCGGCAATCCGGACGGTTTCAGGCGGACGCTCGAATCGTGCGGCACACGGATCGCGGCATTCCAAACGTATCCCGATCATCATCGTTTTACCGATGCGGATATGAGGGAACTGGTTCGCGCCGCCGAACATGCCGGGGCTGAAATAATCGTGTGCACCGTGAAGGATGCGGTGAAAATCATGCGTGACCGGCTCGGCCCCTTGCCACTCCGGGCCGTTTCCATCGGGATCGGGTTTCTCGAAGGCGAAGAGGAGACCTGCCGCCAAATGGATATACTGTAAACGGCCTGTAACTGTTCCCTCGCACAATCGCCTGCCGCTCGAACGATCCGTTTATGTCATTATATAAACGGTGGTTAGGGGCGAGTGAGTGCGGCAAGCGGACTTGACCAAATGGTCGTTTTCATCGCGTTTCCAGCATATTTTCCGTATCCCGGCCTTTATTCTCATCGACGGCTTCCGCGGCACTGTCGGCATGTTGATTAATCTGCCGGGCCGTCTCCTGTTGTATTTCCGCAATCTCGGCGACGAGTTTTTCGTTGAGATACTGTGTTTTCTCGATCTTATCCTCGATATCGCCGATCAGAGCGTCGATTTCACCGACTTTCGTCTGCACTTCATCCGCCTGGACCTTCATGGCAGTGATGCGTTTGCGTTCGAGTTCCTGCTCCTCGTCCCAAAACTGCCGTTCCTTCTCGGCATCGTTGAGCGCTTCTTCCAGCGTTTCGATATTTTCCTCGACGGTTCGAATCGCGCGTTGGTATTCGTAACGACCGCGATAAGCCGAAGCGAGCAACACGCTGTAATCACGATACTTGCCGCTCCCTTCCTCTTTCGCGTCTCCGGAAGCGTCCGGCTCGTAAAAACTCAGATCACGTCCGACGGGAAGCGCGCTGTAAACGGAGATACTCACATTCGGACCCGCGCTTTGGCGAATCAATTCCACTTCCTCTTCGGAAAGAACCTCGGCGGAAACAAGCGTCAGAAAATTACTTTCCGGCGTCGGATTGACAACGGTAAAACTTCCCAGATACGCGCCGGCCTTTTCTTCCCGCTCGGCAAAAAGGTAAACGATTCCTTCGATATCGAACAAGTCCTGGGGTTCGTCTTCCGATTCCGGCCTTTTCGCATTGACTCGAAGCGTGAGCAACGGGAGCGGTTGCTGCTCGCCTCCCTGATCCAAACTCGGTTGGACTTCCTCACCATCTTCGGTCACATTGGCGAGGGTGCAACCAAACCACGCCTGCCGCCGTGTATTGAGGATGTTGCGAAGTTTGGCCCGCAGATCGTCGATCCCCGATTCCTCGATCGTTTTGGCGGCCAACGGTTTTTCAGGCGAGTCTCCCTCTCTGAGATGTCGGATGTCTTTCTCCGTCTTCTCCAGACTTCCTGTTTCTCCTTTTGCCTTGTTTGAAGGACTTGGCGTTATCTCTTCGATTTTCGGGCGATAGAAGTTTTCAACGCTCGTTGCCTGCAACAAGAAGTAGATATTGGGAAACACCAATATGATTATCAACGTCAGAAGCACCCAATTCCATCTGCTCATGTGTCTACCGAATGGATAAATGGAGATGATATCGTAAAAACCGATTCCGGCATAACGATATATCGACAATAATTTCCGTCAAACATCTATTTATAATGATTATACCCTCCATTTTACCGCAATGTAAATAATTCAACGGCATAAAATCGTATTTATCGATATAACCGTTAAAGCCTTCCTATTCCTCCGACGATATAAAAAACAGGGAATAAACCCTGTTGTCCGACAGGGTATTTCAATAAGGCGAATGATTGTTCAGGCCATGGTTTCGATTTCATCGGAATGAAAAAACAAAATATTTCATGAACTTTTTCCAGGAACCAAACCACCGTTTGTCGAATACCTTCTCGTTTACCGAAACAAGCCGGGAACGGTTCAGGTCCAACATGCGTTCCATACGGATTGTGTCGCTCTTCATGGTGTTCCTGTGTGGTGCGCTATGGGGATGTTCACCGCAACATTATCGCCATAAAGCGGACAAGGAGGTTTATTCTCTCGTCCATAATGCGGCCGGTGACGCCTCGTTCGAACTGCACAATTACACGATTACGCCCGATCGCCGTTCCCGGATGTTCGATCCGTTCAACCCGGACAAGGAACCCCAACCGCTTGACGATCCGGTCGCCCATCGGTACATGCATTGCGTCGATTGCACGAAATTGCGAAAATGTAAAAAGTGTCTTCAAACACGTTGGACGGAAAACCCGTTGTGGCGGCAATACTTGAATCTGAACGAGAACGGCGAAGTTTTGCTCGATAAAAATGCGGTGCTGGCGTTGGCCCTGCGCCATTCCCCGGATTACCAGACGGCTCTCGAAAACGTCTATCTCTCGGCATTGCTCGTATCGAATCAGCGGTTCCGGTTCGACGTCCAGTTTTTCGGGGGGGATTCCCTTTTTTACGATGCTCAAGGCAAACTGCGCAGTTCGAACACATCCTCCCTGACGAATGAGGCCGACGTCGGTTTCAACAAATTATATGCGACAGGGGGGGAATTGACGGCGGGCCTTGCCAATTCGATCACATGGCAGTTTGCCGGCCCGGACCAGGTCCAAGCGGGTTCCTTGTTCAATTTGAATGTCGTTCAACCGCTCCTCCGCGGGGCGGGTAAAAAGGTCGTTCTGGAAAACCTGACGCAGGCGGAACGGGATTTGCTCGCGTGTGTTCGGCAAATGGTGTTTTACCAACAGGGATTCTATACGAATGTTTTCACCGGGGGCGGAGTGGCCCGACCGAACACCGGCCCACAGGGCACGTTGAATTCGGTCGTCTTCGGGAGGACGGACGGTTATTACGGTTTGTTGGCGGAACAGGTCCGTATCCAAAACCTCGAACAGAACGTTGTCAGTCTGGAAAACAACCTGCAACGGCTCGAAGAATTGTTCGAGGTTTGGCGCAATACGGGAAAACTTTCCGTGGTTGAAACCCAGAGCCAGCTTTACAGGGCGCAAAGCAGCCTGCTCGAACAAAAGAACGGTTATTTGCGCAACATCGAAACCTATTTGCGGAATACCTTGGGGTTGCCGCCCGACACGCCGGTCCGGATTCGCGACCCCTTGCTCGATCAGTTCAAGTTGATTTCCCAAAATTTGACCGATTTGCAAGCGGAAACCCTGGCCCTGCTCCTGGTCCTGCGAAAAAAAGACCACCCGGTTGCCGACGATACAGTGGGGCGGCTGGCCGGACTGATGGAACGACTCCGCAGGGAAATGCGTGTCGTCGATCATGATTATGAGACGCTCCTTAAAAAGGTTCCCGAACGCACATCCCAATTGAAACTGTTCGCTTCCCGGTTCGAAGGTTCTCACGATGCCGAGGAGAGCCGGGTACAAAAGGTCGATCCCCGAATATACGACGAAAACGTTTTCCGCCAGGAGATCGCGAATGTCAAAAAGCGAATCGACGAACAGCAAAGGAATTTCGAAGCCCTCCAGGTACTGATCGAATACATGCAAACCTTCGATAGGGCGGAATTGCTGCGAAAAGCCGACAAAAAAGAGGTTTCCGAAGACGTTTTAGCCGCCGTGAGCGTTCTGCACCTCACGGGATTGCTTGATGCCAAGGAAAACTCGCGCGATTACGACGGACTGCTTGAAGAAATGCAGGGGGAGCGGGCCCGGTCGACATCAACACCCGAAACGACTGAAAATCCGGCGGAATCCGGTGAGCCGACGGATCGGGAAGGCGACAAACTTCAAACGGGCTCCGATGATTCTTCTCCGGAAGAAGTCGCGATCAAGGAAAGAGCCAGACGCCCGGAAGAAATCTTTTTCCGCAACTGGGTCAACCGGATTGCCGACACCCTCTCGGCGCAGGAAATGGAAGTTTCCTTGTGCCAGGTAATCACCCGCCTACAGGCGATTACGTTGGTGCCGACGGATATTTCCGCCGAAGAGTCCTTTGAGATCGCTTCCGCAAACCGCTTCGACTGGATGAACGCCCGTTCCTCGCTGGTCGATCAATGGAGGAAAATCGACGTTGCCGCCAACGCCCTCAAAGGCTACCTCTCGGTCCGGGTCGAAGCCGAGGGGGGAACCATCGATCAGGACGGCCTGAAATTCGACGCGAAAAATTCGTCCGTCAGGACCGGGTTGGTTTGGGATTCCCCGTTGACCCGACACGAACAGCAGAGCGCGTACCGGAAATCGTTGATCGATTATCAACAGGCGCGAAGGGATTATTATGCTTATGTCGATTCGATCAACGCCAACCTGCGCGATACGATTCGTCTTTTGGAAAAAAACCAGATCGATTTCGAAATCAGCCGAGCCAATATCCTCGTTTCGGCGACCCGTGTCGATATGGCGCAAATGGAGTTGATACGGCCTGCGTCCGCCGCGGGTGCTTCCGGAAAAGACAGCAACATCGCCCAGCGTGTCATCGACGCCTTGCAGGGGCTCCTGAGCGCTCAAAACGAGTTCCTGAACCTTTGGGTCCAATACGAATCGTTGCGAATGGGGCTCGACCTGCAAATGGGAACGATGAAACTGGACGAACACGGAGCTTGGGTCGATCCGGGACCGCTGACATCGCAATCGCTGCGTGATTCCGGCTTTTTCCAGGGTCGGTCGGGTGTTCATGCACAGAGTGTTCATGCACAGGGTGTTCATGCACAAGGTGTTCATGCACAAGGTGTTCATGCGCAGAGCCCGCGTTCGATTTCACCGCCGATTCCCCCGGCGATTCCCTTGGGAACGGTCGCCTCCCACGGCGTGCGGTCGCTTTCGAAAGACGACGAAGAAAAACTTCGCGCGGATACGCAGGAAATGATGGACACGCTTCTCGCCCCCGATCCGTTCAAGCAGGAACCGCAGCCCGTTCGGCAGGAAGCGTTACCCGCTCCCGAACCGACGCAGGCGGAATCGGCGCAGGTGAAATCGACGTTCCCGGAGCCGAATGAGCCAACACGGTTCGTCTCGGCAACATTCGTGCCCGAAAAGCCGGAGGAACAGCTCTTTCCCCGGTTCCAAAAAGACATCTCGCATCAGTCTTCCCGTACCCGTTATCGAAAAACGTCTTCCTTTCAACCGGCGTTGGAACAGTCTGCGTCTCCCGCGGAAACACCCGCTTCTTCCGGGGAAACGTCGGCAATGAAAGAGGAAGCACCGGAAACGTCGCAACCCGTTCAGACGGCCGGCGGCCGATCGATTTTTGGCGGGAGTCGGCCGCTGCTGTCGCGGGAAAATTCCGCTGCGGATACAACGCCGCTCAACTGGAAGTCACGTCCGCCGTTGACCGCCCGGGATGCGCCGCCCCCGCCGGAAGAATGAGGGTCTCCAGAAAGACAGGTTCCCGTGCTCCCGGGGCGGGGCGAGTACACGAGTGCCTTTTCCCGTTTTCAACGTTTTGCCTGCGTGGTGTCGCGCCGTCGTGCTATCGCCGTCGTGCTATCGTCGTCGCGCTATCGTCGTCGTGCCGGGGGCGGTTTTCGCGGTGTGCTTGTGCCTCTCGGTTTCGAGATTCGTTCCAGCAGACGGAAATCGATTTGACGTGAATCGGCGTCGGCGCGAACGACTTCGATTCGCACTCGGTCTCCAAGGCGAAAAACATTTCCGACCCGGGCTCCGCTGAGCGTATGGGTCGAACGGTCGAACCGGTAGTAATCGTCGCAGAGCGTTTCAAGCCGGACAAGACCTTCCGCCGGAATCTCGATGCCTTGAACGAACAGGCCGAACGATTCGATTCCCGTGACGAAGCCTTCCATTTTCACGCCGATCCGTTTGGAAAGATAGTCGATCAGTTTCAACTTGGTCAATTCGTTCTCAGCCGATTCCGCACGCCGTTCCCGGTCGGAACAGTGTTCGCCGAGCGTGACGAGCGGCCCGCGCGGCGGCTTGGGATCGCGTCCCTGGAGCACCAGCTCGATCAGCCGATGGATGGTCAGGTCGGGATACCGTCGGATCGGGGAGGTGAAATGCGTGTAACAATCGCTGGCCAGCGCATAATGCCCCTCGCCGTTCGGGCTGTACTCGGCACGCTGCATCGAACGGAGCAGCGCGAAATGGACCGCCTTCTCCTCGGGTTTCCCCTTGACTTTATCGAGCACCGATTGGAGCAAATGCCGGTCGGCGATCATTTTTTCCGGATCAAGATCGTCGATTTCGAGCGAACGGAGAAAATCCGCGAACGCTTTCATTTTTTTCAACGCCGGAAATCGATGGACGCGGCGCAGGAAAAGGATGTTTCGCCGGAACAAAAAATCGGCGACCGCTTCGTTCGCGGCAAGCATGAATTCCTCGATCAACCGGTTCGAATCGTAGTACGGATATTCATGGGCGCCGACGACCTGCCCGTCTTCATCGAGATCGATCTTGACTTCCGGCATGTTCATTTCTATCGCACCGTGTTCGAAACGGCGGCGACGGAGCAGCATGGCCAGCTCACGCATCCGGAGGAGCATCTCGCGAATCGGTTTGCTCCACGTCCTGGAAAAGGCGCCGGGCTTGTCGAAAAATTCCTGCACTTCCGTGTAATTAAAGCGTCTGGTGCTTCGAATCAGCGTTTTTTGGATAGCGACATCCGTCCGGATTCCCTCGGGCGTGAATTCGATGTACACCGATTTCGCGAGTCGCCGTTTCCCGGGCTGTAAACTGGCGAGAGCGTTGCACAACACCTCGGGCAACATCGGAATCACGCGATCGGGCAGGTACACGCTTGTTCCCCGGTCTTTCGCTTCCCGGTCGATCGCTCCGCCTTCGCCGACGAAATAAGCGACGTCCGCGATGTGAACGCCGAGTCGCCAGTTTCCCTCCTCCGTCTTTACCAGCGAGATTGCATCGTCGAAATCCTTTGCATCGGCCGGATCGATCGTGATAATCAGCTCTTCCGTGATATCGACCCGGTCGTCGGGAATCCGGATCGGCTCTTCCGGATCGCCTTTTTCCGCTTCGTTCGCGCCGCCGGCGGCCGCATCGTCGGGAAACAGACGGAAGAAATCGTGAACCTGCCTTCTGGCCTCCGCCAGCGTTTCCTCGGTGAACTGGTCCGGCAGGTCGAATTCCCGCAAAATCAAAAGCGTATCGAGACCGGCGGCGCCGTGCCGGCCGAGGACTTCGACGATCACGGCTTCCCCGTTACGGTGCGCGTCGGGAAAAACGAGCATTTCCACAACGACCTTGTCACCCGGTTGCGCCGCCGTCGCCCCGGGATCGCCGACGACAAGCGGATTGGCGAAACGATCCCCGTCGACCCGAACGAACCCCCATTCCTCTTCTTCATAAAACGTTCCGACAAACCGGTCGGTGGCCCGCTTGAGCACTTTGAGCACCCGGCCGCGTTCGCCGAACTCCGGTCCCTGGAATGTCTTTCCGGCTTTTAGCCGTTGTCGGCGGTTACGTTCCCATTCTTCACGGATCGTACGTCCTGCGAGCAATTCGACCGCGACCGTATCACCGCTGGCAGCATCCTGCGTAAAATGGGCCGCCACGTAAATATCCGGTACGGGATTCTCCGGATCGGCGTTTTTCAGGCGAACGAATCCGATTCCCGAAGGTTTTCGGCGAAACGTCCCGACCAGATATTGACCCGTCGATTCACGATCCTGCCAACGCTCGGCATCCCGTTTCGCTTTCCGTTCGTCCTTTTCCCTGGAAACATCGTCGAATGTTTTTCGTTTTTTCCCCGGTTTTTCCCGGGATGGTTTCGTCTTGACGGCCTTGCCCGCATAACCTTTCGGCACGGCGGCGGCATCATCGTCGCCGGAAACGCCGCCGTCGCGCGACTTTTGGCCCGGCGGATGTACGAGATGCGATTTGCCGAACGCCAGCAAACCTTCCTTCACCATTCGCTTGATAATTCTTCGGATGATACTCCGATCTTCTTCCGTCAAGCCGAGTTCTTGCAGGAACATCTTCGGTTTTTTCGGACGATAACCGGGCGAAGCAACGATTTCGAGAATCCGGCGACGAATCTGTTCAAGCGGTTGTTCGGTATTCATGTCGAAAAACGGGGTCGAAAAACGGGAATGCGAAGGGACGATCGAGCCTTTGTCTCCGTGAATACCGAGCACGGCATAAAAAATGAGCCCAAGGACTCCCGGAGCGATTCGGTCTCGTGATCTTGTCGGTCTTGTGATCTTGATTGTACGCTCCTGATTGTACGCTTCATTGCAGCCGCGTCAATCGCTTCGGGCATTTCCGCCCGCCGGGCGTGTTGATCGGCGCACCGGTTTTTGTATAATTCAGAGTGCGGTGTTCGTGCGCCGGTGGTTTGCGCCGCTCGGCACGGTGTTCTTGTTCAATCACAACCCGGAGATATTATGATGAAACGCGTATCGTCCGTTTGTATCCTTCTCACACTTTACCTGGCGTTGCCGGCGTCGAAATCGTTCGCCGAAATCAGCCTTCCCCGCATCTTCGCGGACAACATGGTACTCCAGCGGGACATACCGATTCCCGTCTGGGGCGGCGCCGGAAAAGGAGAAAAAATCACCGTCGCCTTCGACGGTAACGTCGCATCGACGACGGCCGATGCGAACGGGCGTTGGATGGTCCGCCTCCCGGCGATGACGGCCGGCAACGACAACCGGGAACTGACCGTCAACGGAACCGATTCCCCCGCCGTGACCATCCGGAACGTCGTCGTCGGCGACGTCTGGCTTTGCAGCGGTCAATCGAACATGGAATGGGTCGTCGGCGGTTGTAATACGACCGACGGGACGGACGCCGATTTCCCGGATATCCGTTTTGCCCGCGTCAGCAAAGTGATGGCGCCGGAACCCACGGAAGACGTCCAGCTCGACCGGCCTTGGTCGACTTGCCAAAACGGAACTCCGAACGGTTGTACGGCCGTCGGATTTTACTTTGCCGTGCGTCTCCACAAGGAATTGGGTATCCCGATCGGCTTGATCGACGACGCCTGGGGAGGTTCCGCGATCGACCCCTGGATTCCCCCGAACGGCTTCGAAGCGGTCAAGGAAATGCAAGAGCGTGGTAAAAACGCCGGGAGAAACCTGGAAAATTATCGCAAAGCGTTGCCCGGTTATATCGATAAAATCGAAGCCTGGGTGCAGGATTCGAGACGCCGTTTGAGCGAGGACCGGGCCGTTCAACCGCTTCCGGGCGCCCCAGCCGTGGACAATACGAGCGGGATGTTTAACGCGATGATCGCCCCTCTCATTCCTTACGGGATTCGGGGGATGCTTTGGTACCAGGGCGAGTCGAACGCAGGCGAAGGCGCGTTTTATTTCTTTAAGCAGCAGGCGCTTGTGGAAGGATGGCGGGGCCTTTGGAACCAGCCGGGCGAGGCACGCGATTTCCCGTTTTACTTCGTTCAGCTCGCAAATTTCCTGGAGGCGAACGAGAATCCGCAAGGCGATCCGGGCGGTTGGCCGAAGATCCGCGATGCGCAACGCAAATCGTTGGAGATTAAAAACTCGGGCATGGCGGTGACGATCGACATCGGTGAAGCGCAGGACATCCACCCCCGCAACAAGTTCGACGTGGGTGAGCGGCTTGCATTGTGGGCACTGGCCAAGGATTACGGGCGAAAAGACCTCGTTTTCAGCGGTCCGCTCTACAAGTCGATGACGGTCGAAGGGAATGCGATCCGCATCGCGTTCGACCACACGGGCAGCGGGCTGATGGTCGGCCGGAAGGAAGGGCGGTCGCCGACGGTCGAGGTGCTGAATGCCGTGCCGTGCCGGTTTGCGATATCGGGAGCGGACCAAAAATGGATATGGGCCGAAGCGAAAATCGACGGCGATACGATTCTGGTCTCGGCGCCCGAGGTGGCCGAGCCGGTCGCCGTCCGCTACGCCTGGTCCAATAATCCCGAAGGCGCCAACCTTTACAACAGGGAAGGACTTCCCGCGAGCCCCTTCAGGACCGATGACTGGTAACCGACCATGTATACTGGAAACGCGATGAAAACGGACATTTGGTCAAGTCCGCCTGCCGCCCGTCGCGGCTTGCGGCCCCGACTTAATCATCACCATTTCGCCCAACATTTTTTATGGGCGGAATGTGGGATGCCGCAACGGCATTTGAGAAAAAGCGTCTCTTTCCGGTTGCATTGACACCAGGGTAATCTATAATGATTGGTGGAGTGGTTTCCATTGAAACGGCATGGGGCATCAACCGACGTAAGTGCGGTTCCCGTAATGAATTTTCCTCCATTTCCGGGCGGAATTTCGGCTTATGACTTCGAGTGTTTTTCGACATTTCCTTATCATCGGGATATTCGGACTCGGGGGATTGTTCGCCTCAAACGGTGTTTTCGGAAGCGAGTATGTCGATTGGGAACCTTGGCGATCATTACCGGTATTCGATGAGGGCCGGATCATGCCCCTCGATACGTTTGCCCGGCAAATCGTTCAGGAAATTTGCGGGACAGCCCGGCCGTTCATCGTCGTGGACGATTTTCTTCTCGAAGAACTGGATCGGATGGATTCCCGGGAAGATTTCGAAGCAGATGAACTCACCGCGCGTCTCCGACGAACAGAGGAGCAGGAGCGAAAAGAACGCAATCGCCGCATGGATGAGATTCGCGATCAATTGATGGGCGACCGGGCGAAGTACAAGGCTCCCGCTTTCGAGGAAGAGGAACCGGGCGACACCGATTCCGCCGAATCTTTTCATTCGATGGAATCCGAATCCCGAATGCAGGAACGTCTTCGAAACGCGAAAGCACGGGATGGACGCCGGATCGCGCGTCGTATTCGTTACCTCATTCCGGAAGGCGGCCGGTATTTCGAGCCGCATGAACTTCTTTTTTCCTGGCTGACGGAACCTGAAATCTGGGATTACCTTCCATTCCTCCCGGCCGACGACGAATTTTTGCGGACGGAAATTCTCGACATACGGCTGAGAAACCAAATCGGATACCGCTTGCGATATGCCGGAATCGTGCAAGTGGAGCGATCGGCGAAATACCAACAGCATCTGGCCGGCATGAGGGAGGATGCCCCGAAAACCCGATCGGAACTCGATAAACGGATTCTTCGAATCGAACATGCCCGGGCGGTTTTTCGCGATGTCGTTTTTCGACCGGACCGCGATTTTCCGGATCGTTGCGCCTCGCTCGTTTACGCGGCCATCGAAGGGACACCGATGCAACGTTGTTCGCTTCGCATGGTTGTCGAATCGCTCGAATCGCTTTCGGCGCTCGATATGCGGGACGGTCGGCTCACCGGAACATCGGCCGTCAACGGTTTGCTCCGGGAAGTCGTCGTGAAAACGCGCGCATTGGGGCAATGGTTCGAAAAACAGGATGCCGAAGGAAACCCCGTTTTTTCCCATGTCGTCGAAACCGAACGTGCTTTCGAAGAAATCCTTTTGCTGAGCGACCGCCTTGCCGTGCTCAGCGCGACATTGATGAAAAACGCCTGGCCGGAAGGAACCTTTCCTCTCCCGGAAGGGAGTTCGCCGCATGATCCGGCGAGTGATCCGGTTTGGCAGGTTGCGCTGTTCGATCCGGGCATTTCTCCCGAAAAGCGACGCGAGATCAACCAGGCAATCATGCAATTCCATTACGCGGTCGGAGCGTTTCGCATCGATATCCAAGCCGCTTACCTCGCCCTCTACGACAACGGACAGTGTGTTCGCATCCTTCCCTCGTTGATGAAAGAAGCGATCCGGCCGGTCCGCGACGAGCCGCTCCCGCTCCAGCCTTGGGTTTCCCTCCAAACGGTCCTGTTTGCCGATTCCCCGATGATCCGACGATTCGTCGATCCGGAATATCCGCAACGCGATGATTTTGTTTTGCCGGCTCCGGACAATATGACTGCGGACAATGCGGCTCCAGACAATACGACTGCGGAAACGCCGGTGGAATCCGCCGTTGCGGGAACAACGGTAGAGGCGGCGACTGTCCCGGGCATGGTGGTCCCGGGCATAACGACACCTGACAAGATGACCGTTTCCGAATCGGACCCGGTCGGTTCGAGCACACTTCCATCCGATCTGCTTTCACCTGGAGACTCAAGCGAGCCGATCACGATCCTGACCGAGGCTCTTACGCGCCGCGAATCGTTATCGACCAACTCCACGCAAAGAACCCGTGATGTTTTCCGGAGATTGGGGGAAGTTTATGCGATGTTCGGCGAATATCCGGATGCGGAGGCCCAGTTCGGTGCGACGCTGCGGATATGGATCAGCGAAATCGCGGCAACCGGCAAACGGATTGAGCCGTTACGGGAAGCCCTGCTTTCCACGGGATCGACCACCGAGAGCATTCTGGCGAAAACGGCCTACCCGGCTTCGGATGCGACGATGATGGAGGTGCGTTATTCGCGTCTTGCCCCGTTCTTTTGGATGTGGGTTTTCGCCGCCGTTTCCATCGTATTCGCTTTGTTCTCATTGCGGGCCGCCCGGGCCCGGAGTGAAATGATCGATGCAGAGCCGCGTCGTGCCGGATCGCGGGAAAAGGAACCTGCAAGCGATTTTGGCGCCGCGGGAGTGTTCCCGAATCCGTTCGACCATGCAGGCCGGGTGGTCATGGAACGCGCTTCCCGACGTTTTGGAGCCGAAGAAATTCTTTTCTGGATCGCCGTCGTCTTCCTTCTGCTCTCGGTGTTCGTTACCTTTCTCGGCGGAGCGATGCGTGCATGGATCACCGGCTGGGCGCCGATTACCAACATGTACGAGACGGTCGTATTGATGGGTTTTACCGCCGCGAGCATCGGTCTCCTTTATACTTTCGCGCCGATGATCGGCCCGATCTTTCGACAAAGCCGGGCATGGACCATGTTTCCGACACCGGCCGCGATCCTTCGAATGTTGAAACGAGATGATCCGTGGGAACGGGATTCCCGGACATCGTTGTTCAATATCTGCCTCGCCGTTCCGCGCGTGTTGCTCATGCTCTTCGTCTTTTGGGCCACTCTCCGCGTTTGTTACGGCGAATATGTCGGCCAGGAAGGCTTGTTCGCAACCGTCGGGCAGGTCCTTCAAACGCACGATCCGATCGACCGGCTGGTCGTTGTCGGCTGTATCGGCGTCGTCGTATGGTTTCTCCCCCGGTTCCTCCTGATGTCGGCGATGGTTCCCTTCGTCCTCTTCAGGAGCGATTTGTTGGCGACCGAGGCGGGGATTGTTTTCGATGAAACCTCAAGGAGCGGGCTCGAAAGCTCCCTGTCCCGGCTTGTCGAACAAAACGAAGTGCGGGATAAGGGAAAAAGCCGGTCGATGCAAGTCGCCTACCGATGGTGGAGCGGGGTTTTCCAGGAAGTCGCCGCCCGGAAACTGTTCATCCTGGTCGGCGCATCGGTCGCCCTGCTCGCCGGTTTGGCCGCATCGTACAATTCGGAATTCAACCCGCAAATCAGGCCGCTCATGGCGGTGTTGCGGAGCAATTTCTGGCTCACGGTCCATGTGATCGCGATCATTGCCAGCTATGCGGCCGCCCTGATTTCATGGGGATTCGCAATGGTCGTCCTCGGTTTTTACACGTTTGGGACCTATCGTCGGGATTCCGCTTCGTCGGGAAAAACGACCGTTCACGCCCCCCGAATCTGCGGGGTAATGACCCCTTACGTCCTCCAAATGCTCCGTCTATCCGTTCTTCTGCTTGCGGTCGGGACGATTCTCGGAGCCCGGTGGGCGGATTATTCATGGGGCCGTTTCTGGGGATGGGACCCGAAAGAAGTCTGGGCACTCGTGACCCTGTTATATTTCATGATCATCCTCCACGGGCGTTTGGCCCGGTTGTACGGGAACTTCGGGCTCATGACCGGCGCCTCGCTCGGCGCGATCGTCGTCATCCTGACCTGGTACGGCGTCAACTACGTGTTCAAATCCGGAATGCACGCCTACGGAGGCGGGCAGGATTCCAACGCGCTGTGGCTGTTGATCGCCTTCATCGTTTTCAATGTCGGCTGGTGCGCACTGGCCGTGCTTCGATACAATACGGAACGTTTCGGCATGAGCGAAGAGCAAGGAACGTGAACCACTTCCCCTTTCATACCGCAAACGGCCTGCAACTACAGCCGGAAACGACAGCCGGAAACGGTTTCCGCGAACAATCGCCTGCCGCTCGAACGGCCCGTTTAAGCCCTTGTTTGGACAGATGTTAAAGACGGGTGAGTGCGGCAGGCGGACTTGACCAACTGTCCGTTTTCACCGCGTTTCCAATATATCTTGTTTTCCGCATCAACAGGACCCCTTCCCATGAAAGCTCCCTGGATTACTTATCGGCCCGAGATCAAGGTTCTCGATTGTACGGTTCGCGACGGCGGACTGGTCAACGATCATCAATTCAGCGACGATTTCGTCCGGGCCGTCTATCGGACCTGCGTCGCGGCGGGCGTGGATTACATGGAAATCGGGTACAAGAATTCCGAAGCGATTTTCGACCGGAAAAAATGCGGTCCCTGGAGGTTTTGCCGCGAAGAAGACGTACGGCGCATCGTCGGCGACAACGCAACGTCGCTCAAATTGACCGCGATGATCGACGCGGGCAAGACCGATTGGCAAAACGACGTGTGGGCCAAAAAAGACAGCGTATTCGACACGATGCGGGTCGCGTTTTACGTTCACCAGCTTGCCGAGGCGGTCGAGATGATCCAGGACGCCCATGAAAAAGGTTATGAGACCTGGGCGAACCTGATGGCGGCATCGACGGCGAAGGAAACGGAAATCGACCAGGCGCTCGAAATCCTCTCGCAAACGCCGGTTTCAACGCTTGTCGTAGTCGACAGTTACGGATCGATGTACGCGGAACAGATCGAACAACTGGTTCAAAAATATCTCGGATTCGGCCGGCAAACAGGCAAGGAAATCGGGGTTCACGCGCACAATAATCAACAACTGGCTTTTGCCAATTCGATCGAAGCGATCATCCACGGAGCGAACCGGATCGACGCCTCGCTCGGCGGTCTCGGCCGTGGGGCGGGCAACTGTCCGATGGAATTACTGCTCGGTTTCCTGCGGAACCCGAAGTTCAAGCTGCGGCCCGTCTATGCGGCATTGGAACACCACATTGCCCCGTTGCGTTCCCAGATCGAATGGGGGCCGTACCCGGAATATATCATGACGGGACAATTCAACCAACACCCCCGAGCGGCAATCGAAACGAGGGAGAATTCGCAATTGAAAGACCGGTACGTCGCGTTCTACGACCGGGTCGTCATGCAGTAAAAACAATCTCGAAAAAACGATCTCGAAAAAACGACCCGCCCGGTCGTCCACTCGAAGCGGCTGCGTGAACTTCGGTGTGCGTTTCGTCGGGAATATACTGGAAACGCGATGAAAACGGACATTTGGCCAAGCCTGTCTGCCGCGATTACTTGTCTTAACTCTTGTTAATGTAATCGTTTGCGCGAATCGTTCGAACGGCAGGCAATTGTGCGCGGGAGGATGGTGATTCCCATGCCGTTTACGGTATATCAGGGGCCATCGGCGGGGTTCCGCCCGGACGTCGTTGCCTTTGTATTCTCCGGCGGATTCGCGAGCGCCGAAACGACGATATCCGTTACCTCCCGGCATCGGCCCTCACGGAGTGAGTAGTATTTGTCGGGCATCAACGGTTCATTCGTCCCGTCGAGATGATTGAAGAGGACCCGCATTACGTTGACGTTGCTCAGTCCGTCGGGAAGCAGGTCGGTTTTGCCTTCCGGCACATGGACGGCGACCAGGTTGGAAAAGGTGTCGAGAATTCCCTCACGGCTGGTGTTCCGGATGGCGACCGATCCAGCGACGGTTCGAGCCGAGTGATCGGAAAAAACGACGATAATCGGCAACCGGTCCGGGTCGGCCGTGAGGAGATCGATTATTTCTTTCACGCGCCGGTTGACGTATTCATGTTGCTCGACGCAGTACTCCTTTTTCAACGCATTACTCAGCAGACCTTCCCAGTGTCTGGGCAACGCCGAACCGTCCCGGCGAAAAACGAAGGGCGAGTGCGGACAACTGACATAAGCGAACACGAAGCACGGGGCGGATTGTTTTCCGGGTTGCAGGCGTTCCCTCGCGGCCGCTTCGATCAACTCGAACGTTTTCACGGTATGTTTGCGATAGCCTTCCGCGACACCCGGCGGGGGACCGAAATAACGAAGCAGCGTCGATCCCCAGAGTATGGCGGAAAATTCGGGGTCGCCGCCGGTGTCGGCCCCGTGAATTTCGATGCCTGCCGCCTTTTCCTTGCCGCACAGATACGCCGGGCTGATGAAAATACTCCGGTATCCGTTTGCCAGAAAACGCCGGATCGCACGCCCGGAAAGCGTTCGTTTCGCGACCACGACGTCGTTGCCCCGACCGAATTCGTCGTGAAATTCACGGGAATAATTTTCGTCGTGATAATCCATCGCGAAAAAGAAGGGCAACGAAAACATGGTGGCCGGATAATTCGAGGTGCTTCGCTTGGCGAGGGAAAATTTCTTCTCGCGCAAATAATCGAGAAATTCGCCGTTATCGAATCCGTAAACCTCTTGCATACATTCCTGCCCGACGTAGGCGTCAAGGAGAATCACGAACACGTCGGGCGCCGTCGCCGCCCGGGTTGTCGTTGAAACGGCGCCGGAACGGGAGTTTGTTTCCGCTTCAACCGGCGATTTCGGGGTGGGCGAAGGAACCTCGGTGTTTTCCGATTTGTCCGCCCGTTGCGCTTTGCCGGCCGTGACGAATTGATTGCCGACGGCGGAGAGGGCGACCAGGACCAGGAGAACGAGCGTCATCGTGTTGAGCATCCGGGTCGCCAAACGATAATCGCTCCTGCGACGGAGAAGCCAAATCGTGCCGATCGGATACAGCAGGAAAAACAGCAGGATAGCATCGCTGCCGATCCAGATGACCGTTCCCTTTTTCAGGACGTCGAACAAGGGGTAGGACCAAAAAAACAGGACGACCCAGAGCGCAACGACCGCGCCGGTTTTCCTTATGCTCCCTACGGCGCAGTTCAAAAGCCCGAAAAGCAGGAGGGTGATTGCGGCGGACAAAATGAGTGGAAAGAGCACGATCCTGTCGAGTGGAACGCCGTTGTGGGCCGCGAGAAACAAAACCGGGTAAACCGCAAGGAAGAACGGGTACAACGGTACCCGTTCCCAAAAGGAGTTTTTTGCGGCGCCGGGAAGGGGGGGAGAATCGTTCGCGGGCACTTCCCCGGGCGGTGCGGGAGCCGCATCCCGTGAAACGGCAACAGGACGGGCAACAGGATGAAGGGATGTTGACTCATTCATAAAAACCTACGTGAATATGCTGAAAACGGTTGCAATTTCCTGAAGCCGACCTGCCCTTCGAAAACAACGCCGCCTGAAGGATAAACAGGCGGATCATACCGTAAACGGCATGACAATCCTCCCGCGAACAATCGCCTGCCGCTCGAAATGTCAGCGTCAATGCTTGCATCAACAAAAGTTGTGACAAGCAAGTGCGACAGGCGAACGTGACCAACTGTTCGTTTTCATCGTGTTTCCAGTACAATCACGCGGCGTTTTTGAATCGCAGCGTGTCCGATTCTTCCTGGATGATCGCGCGAACCTTGAACACGTTGCCGATATCGTCGATTTCCGACCAACGGCAACCGGCGATGTCGTCGCCGCCGATTTCCATCATGCGATGCAGGATCAGGCGGACGAGCGTACTTTCGAACCATTGATCGTACATGTCGTTCAGGACCATGTGGTTCATTTCGTCGAACACCCTACCCATGTCGCGGCGATGGATCCGGGTGATCCCGACGTATTCCCCTGAATAGGTTTTCAGCTCTTTGCCCATGATAACGACCCGGTCGTTGTGTATCTGGACGTTGTAATCGCCGTTTTCCGTGATCGTCGAATCGTACAGGACGGCGGTTCGCTGCGGGGGGCGACAAATCCGCCGGGCAATCTCTTCGTCGAAAACAACGTCGGCGTTGAACGTGACCAGGTGATCGTCGCGGCCGATCATGTCGCGGGCCATCCAGATCGAGGCGATGCTGTTGGTGACCTTGAAAAAGGGATTGCGGACACATCGGCATGTGTCGCCGACGACGTCGCGCAGTTTGTCGTACTCGAAGCCGCCAATGACGATAATCTCGCCTTTGGGGTCGTATTTTTTTACCAGGCGGATGCAGCGTTCGATGATCGTTTCCGACGGGGTCAGTTGAACGAGACATTTGGGCATGTCGTTCGTAAACGGTTGCAGACGGGTTCCCCTTCCGGCGGCCATGAGCACGTATTTCATTGTAATTCTCGCGGGTTACTGCGGTTGGTATTGCGATAATGATCGTTCGGATATGGTCGTGTCGGAGTGATCGTGTCCGACAACGAAAGGGTTCGAACGGATCAGTCAGGTTCCGCCTCCGTTTCGGCGATTGCCTCTTCAATGATATCGAGGCCCTTGATTAACACATCCTCGGGTATGACGATCGCCGGGCTGATACGGAGAATCGAACCGGCCGGGATGCAGACGACCCCGTTACGGGCCGCTTTCATATAAACGCGCTCTCCCACTTCAGGGAAAGGTTCTTTTGTCGTTTTATCTTTGACGAACTCAAGGCCGGCCAGGCAACCCTTGACCCGGACATCGCCGAGTGTCCGATATCTCCCGGTCCATGCGGCAGTGCGCTTGCGGAAAACGGCTTCGATATCCCGGGCGTGTTCGAGCAGGCTTTCCTCTTCGATGACTTCCATGGAAGCGAGTGCTGCGGCACAGGCCATCGGGTTGCCTCCGTAGGTGTTGCCGGCGCTGAAGCGGCCCATAAAATCTTCATATTCGCGTCGCACGGCCAGGGCGGTCACGGGGAAACCGTTGCCGAATCCTTTACCGAGCGTGACGATATCGGGAAGAACGTCCCAATGTTCCATGCACAACATGCTGCCGGTCCGTCCGAAACCGGTCAGGATTTCGTCGGCGAACAGGAGAATACCGCGTTTTTCGAGGAACGGTTTGAGCTTCGGAAAAAAATCATCGGCCGGAATCACGCTTCCCGCCCAGCCTTGGATCGGTTCCAGGACGAAGGCGGCGACTTGGCCGGTCGTTCCTTCTTTCAGGAAAGCGGCGTAGTATTCCAGGTATTTTTCGGTGTCCGGTGTTCCGTCGGACCGGGTCCACCAAGGCCGGTAAAGATCGGGTCGCGGCAACATGTAAAAACCGGGAGCACGGCTCGGACCGCTGTAGATATTCGTCCGGGAAATCCCCGCGGCATGGCCTGTTTTACCATGAAAATCGGTGAAACCGCCGACGAATTCCTGGCGACCCGTGATCGCCCTGGCAAGCCGGAGCCCGTTTTCCACGGCGACCGTTCCGGCGTCGTACAGTTGAAATCCGGTAAAATCGCCCGGCAGCGTTTGGGCCAACTTTTCAAGGAGCCGAACTTTGATCTCGCTCGCGAAATCATGGGCGTTCATCAGCCGCGAGGCATACCGGGCAATCGCCTCGGAAATTTTGGGATGGCAATGTCCGAGCGTCGTGACATGCACACCTCCGGAAAAGTCGATATAGACATTCTCATCCGCATCTTCCAGGAGGCAACCGTACCCTTTTTCGAAGGCTGCCGGAAAGAGCCGGACATGATCGGAAAATCCTTTCAAATGCCGCTCCATCCGCCGGTGCAGTTCCCGGCTTCGCGGACCGGGCACTTCCGCAGTGCGAAATTCGGGAAAGCGTGTCAAATCGACCTGGTATGGAGTAGGATCGTACATGTCAAATCAAAAATGGCGGCCATTCAGGATTCTCGCAAGGAAAACATCAGGCCGCACGACGATTTTCGTTCGAATCGTTTTCCTGCGGAAACGAGAGCGTTTCCCGGGCTTCATCGCCATGCTGCGACGTTTGCGGTGTTTGCGACGATTTTCCGCGAAAGCCGAAAAGCGATGCGACACGTATCTTGATACCCGTCCAAAACATACGCATGGAAAGCGCTCCGCCGACGATGACGCCGACAAGGCATTGCATGAGAAATGTCAACGTACCCGGGTCAAGATAGGCAAAAAACGGAAAGACATTCATTGTCAACCGATCCTTTCATCCTTGAAAGAAGGGATATACTGAAAACACGGTGAAAACGGACATTCGGTCACGTCCGCTTGCCGTTCGAAGTATAAATATGGTAAACTCTGTGGAAGATTAGCCGTTTCAGCACATTCCGTCAATACCAATTTTTCGGCATAACCGATACAAGAAGATTAACCCGAACGTTTTGTGAAGTCGTTTTTCTCACTATTTATACCTAAACTGCATGATAATCCTCCCGCGAACAATCGCCTGCCGCTCGAACGAGGCGTGCAACCCGATATTTACAAGGATGTTGTAGTGAGTGCAACAAGCGGTCTTCACCAGACAACCAATTTCACCGCGTTTCCAGTATAGTACGGACGGTGACTCACGGTGCTCTTCGTAAATCTTACCTTTCCGGCGTCGATGCCTTCCCGGATTTGCAATAGTTGCACGGTAAGAATTACAATAGTACGGTATCAACCATTCCATTTCCAGGCATTGCGGCGATCACTGCCCCGGACGAAAAACTACAAACGCTTTATTTTCAATGACATGAGAAATTTCGTGTTTTTTTGATCCGATTTGGCACGCATTGTGCTTGATACTTATGCAACAATGTGAAGACAGGATGGGGCTGCCACACCGGTTCTCATAAGCCACACGGAGGGTAAACCGCTCACCCCGAGGACCTTATCCTGTAATTTTCTGGTACGATTAAGGAAGATCAGGAAAATTTCGAAATTGCTTCGAACATTTCCCCAGCAGAAACGTAGGTGCATCATGTACGCGATTGCCGAAAAAACGTCGCCCCGCTCGTTTGGGGAAACGCTCACTTACTGGACCGATGAGGAACTTCTTCTCGATTATCGGGTTACGCAGCGGCGGGAAGTTTTTGAAGAGCTCGTTCAACGCTATGAGCGCGAACTCTACAATTATCTTCGACATTACCTCGGCAATGCGGAAATGGCGGAAGACGCGTTTCAATCGACATTCCTCCAGATTCACCTGAAAGGGGAGCAATTTGAGGAAGGACGGATGTTCCGGCCTTGGCTTTATCGCATCGCCACCAACCAGGCTATCGATATTCGCCGCAAAAACCGGCGGCAACCCGCGGTCAGTCTTGACACATGCGGTGAAAAGTATGACAATCCCACCTCGGGATTCGCCGATTCGATTCCATCGGACGACCTCACACCCTTGGAAAGGACGCTGAAAGACGAACGAGCCAGGGAGGTACGGGAAGCGTTGCAGCATCTTCCCCAGATACTCAAGCAGGCCCTCTATCTCGTGTATTTTGAAGGAATGATGTATCAGGAAGCCGCCGAATCGCTTGGCATCCCGTTCGGAACGGTCAAAAGCCGGTTGAGCGCCGCCGTCAAGAAACTCAATCGCCTCCTCTCGGAAGAATCGTACGTTTAAGTCGGAATTGTTCGCATTTTATATCGAAGTCGGCGTGCATGTCGCACTGGCGCCGATGGATACCGTAAACGGCCTGACAATCCTCCCGCGAATAATCGCCTGCCTCCCGACCGTGAGTGCAACGGCGGTCGCCCCTGAATCGACGTCGAATCGTGTTCCCGGCTTTTCGAATAATGTGTTTTTACCTGAACATCAAGAGATAACGCTCCCATGGACGTACGTCGACAAATTCTGTTCGGTCGTGTTCCGAATACACCGTGTTCCGAACAAAAAGTTTCCCGGCGACTTCAGGACCGACTTAATGCGATGCTTGCCTCCGGTTCCGTTCATGCCGAATCCGAAGAAATCCCGGATTCCGGTCCTCCGGCGCACGCAACACCATCGGCGGGCACGAACGACCTTGAAAATCAGGGTTTGGCGGACGGGGACATTTCCGCTGTCATCTCGGCTGAGATATCGGCTGAGATCTCGGCTGAAATACCGGCTGCCATACCCGTCGTCGGAAAAACGGAATTCGGCCCGGAAGAAATCATTCCGCTTTCCCTGTTTTGCGGCTATTACGACGAAGACCCCCCGGAGGGTCTTGCCCGAAGAACGTGCGACCACATCTGGGCACACGTCGACGCCGAAATGAAACATGTCGACGCCAAACGGAAAGCCCTGGAGACGCCTTTGCCCGACTGGAAACCGACACCGCAACTTACGCCGTCTTCCCAAACGACTGATGTGGCCATCACTTCCTCAACCGTTCACGAACTTCCCTTTTCACGCCCCTGTTCTCCCCGACAGACGGCCAAATCCTCGTCCAAAAGACCATCCCGTCCTCTTCCGCAACCCCGGGCGAACCGGTGCGACGATCTGCAAGAATTCCCTAAATCCAGGCGCATTCTGGATTTCACCGTTTCGCTGGTCGCCGGTCTCTTGTTGGCAATCGCCGCATATCCCGTACTGAACTATGCCAAAGACCGGATTATTGCCGTCGTTTTCCAGACGAAAATGCGCGAGATGAGCCAAGGGTCGAACTATCTGAGCCAAATTCAGGATAAAGTGTCCGCCGACGCGTCGCGCAACGCCTACCTCCGGTTCGATCCCAAAAAAGCGACCTGGCATTCCGTCGATCAGGGCAACCTCCACGAGCCGATCCTTTCGCTGGTTCCCGTCACTGCCGCAACCACCGGGAACCGCATTTTCGAAGAAGGCATCTCCGAGAACGGTATCGCCGCGGACCGTATCCCGGAAAACGCGCCGGCCGCCCTTTTTCCGAACGCCATGACCCTCGTTTCCAAGCCGCCTGTTTCCGGGGAAGAATCAGCGATGTTGCTGAACGTCTCGTCCGCCATCCAGCTTGTCAATTTTGCGTCCGACGGCTCCGCATCGTCACGGGCTGAGCCAGGCGGGATTCCACAAGCCTGGTACGACCTGCTACACGGCGAAAACAACCACCTCGTCGCCTGCCCCGAAGCGCCGGAAGTGATTCGCGGTCAAAATGTTCTGATCGCCGGAGATCGAACGTTCTTCCGTTTTTTCCCAGTGAAAAACCGGGATTTGACCTCGGAAACGATCCGCCCGTTCCTGCGGTCGGTCTCGGCTTCCCATCCATCCAAAGTGCGACCAAAGCCGTTTTCGGACTGACATATACCGTAAACGGCCTGAAACCGTTCCCGCGAACAATCGCCTGCCGCTCGACCGATCCGTTCAGGTCATTATGCGAACCAAAGTTACGGGCGAGCGAGTACGGCAGGCGGACTTGACCAAATGTGCGTTTTCATCACGTTTCCAGTATACCGTACCCCGCGCGTGTTCACAAACGCACTTACAAGATATGCCCACCGGCAACCTTGATGACCTGTCCGGTCAGCCAACTTGCCTGTGCGGAAACGAGAAACAGCACGGCATCGGCAATGTCTTGCGGCGTTCCCAATCGTCCCAACGGAATCGTCGGAAGCACTTTCTTTTCCAACGCTTCGTCGATCCACCCGGTTTGAATAGGACCCGGCGCAACGGTATTGATCGTGATTCCCTCCGGCCCCAGTTCGACGGCAAGGCTGCGAGTGTAGGCTTCGAGAGCGGCCTTGCTCGCTCCGTAATGAATCTGGCCGGGAAAGCAACCAGTCCCGTCCGTACTGATATTGACGACCCGGCCTCCGCTTCGCTCTTGCTTTTTCATGCGTTCGGCCAGTTCCCTGATGAGCAGCACCGGCTCACAGGCATTGACGAGAAAAGCGTTCAAAAACGAATCCTGCGTTGCTGAAAAAAGATCGTCCGGCAACTCGCCGTGAGCGGCGTTGTTGACCAGGATGGAAACCGGCCCGAATGTTGCTTCGGCGAAATCGAAAATCGCTTTCGGGAATTCCGGATCAGTCAATTCGCCGGGCAAAATTTCCGCGCAGCCGCCTTGCGACACGATTTCGTTGCGCACACGATGCGCAGCCTTTTCGCCGGGCACAGGCGACAGAAAGGTTTTTCCCGCTTCCGGCTTGAGACGTGATTCGGCAAGGTAATGAAGGACGACCCGTGCGCCTTGGTCGGCGAGCGTTTTGGCGATCACCTCGCCGATGCCGCTATTGGCGCCGGTCACGAGAGCGACTTTACCGGAGATTTCGGGATCAATCATGATTGCGTGTCTTGTTGACTGTCGGTTGCCCCTTCAGCAAGCCGGAAAGATGGTTGTCGAAAATGCGACCGTTTTTCATATCCCGTAATTAAATCAGCATGCGGATGAAATTTGCCCTGGCAATCACCGGACCGAGTTGTTTCAGTATCTCGTCGAAGAGAATTCCGCTCTTGCGTCCGACATGGGGCATGTGATATACTGAAGACCGCTGAAATTTCCCGAAGCCGACGATTCAGGAGCCTGCCCATCGGAAACAACACTGCTCGGAGAGNNTACTTGCACTCAACCGGCTTCGGCATAGAATGCTTGTCGAAAACGGTCTTCGATTTGAGCGGCTTGCAACCACGCCGTGACGGTACGGCGTCTTGCGATGGTCTGAAATGTCGAAACGGATTGGATGTGTCCTTTCGTCGTCTTCATGGT
>DOMV01000104.1:0-1969 GCA_003509805.1 Planctomycetaceae bacterium | reverse complement strand
GCGATTGTTCGCGGGAACAGTTTCAGGCTGTTTGCAGTATAATTACAGATTGATACTTTCCTGGAAAGTGCAGGTGAAGGGAGATGCGTTCTAATGGACGATGTCTCTGGAACGCGATTATTGACCTCCGGATAAAAAATCAAACGAGGGCGCTCCGGACTTTCGGGTGGCCCGCCCACCGGAAGAAACACCGTTCGAAGGGCGACTGCCGTGTACTCGCGGTTGGGCGTCAATGGTCCATGCGGCCCGTTCCCGTCTCACTTTTACGGTTATGAAAAATTATCCTGATAGAGAAACGATATCGTATACGTTGAATGAAAAAACCGATTTGCGGCGACTTTTCATCGTCGTTTCGCCCGATCGGGAACTCGTCGGGCATTTAAGGCAACGCGATACAAGGCCGACGATTCACGATTACATGGCTCAAATTCGTTCCGTGATCGACCAGGCGAAAGCGGCCTTTCGCGCAAACGGTTTCGAGCATAAACTCGCCTTCGCCAATATTTTTCTGGCCGACCTATCCAAAAAGCAACTCGTCCGGTGGATGTTCCGTGAGCTGGATGAGATTTTCATCGTACCGACGTCGAGTCCGGTAATGACGTATATTCCGCAATGCCCGGCCGACGGTTCGCTTATCGCCGTTGAAATATTCGCGATCGCCGGTTTTGAAAGAAACCGGGGGCTCACCTGTCGTGACGCAAGCATCACGATTGAAAAACGGGGGGTAAGATGGTGCTACGTCGGCGACGTCACCCCCGACGCGTCTTCGCTGGGAGCATATAATCGGGCGCTTTGGGCTTTTCGACGGTTGGAACGGGTCCTCATTTCACAGGACATGTCGCCCTCGAACCTGGTTCGCACCTGGATCTACCAGGGCAACCTGACGCTGGACGAAGGCCGGGTGCAACGCTACAACGAGTTGAACCGGGCGCGCAGCACCTTCTTTGAAGGACGCCGGTTTGTCGAACCGTTGTTGTTTCCCGGTTATAACGGAATCGCGTTTCCGGCCAGTACGGGAATCGGGGCGGATGACGTCGATATCACCATGGCCGCCACGGCGATCGCCACCGACCGGGACGATGTTCTGGTCGTTCCCATCGAAAACCCGGGCCAGACGCCGGCATTCGACTACGGGAGCCGTTACAGCCAGAAAAGCCCGAAATTTTCCCGGGCGACGGCGATCGAATACGACGATTTATGCCGGATTCTCATCTCGGGAACGGCCAGCATCACCGATTCGGAAACCCGGTTTCCCGACGACATCACGGCCCAAACCCATCAAACACTCGACAACATCGCCGCCCTGATCGGTTGCGACAATCTTTCCAAGCACGAATTGCAGGGATATTCGGCAACCCTGCGCGATCTTGACGTTTACCGCGTCTACATCAAGAATCCGCGCGATTACCCGGTCGTCCGGGCGATCTGCGAAGAGCGGATCGGCGATGCTCCCGGCATTTACACGATCGCCGATGTCTGTCGGGACGATCTGCTCGTTGAAATCGAGGGGACCACCAGCGTTTCGCGCGGTTGACGGCATCGCAAGCATCACGCGAGGCATGACAACTGACCGGTTGAAACGGTTTTTGCCCCGACGCATGGCGCATTTCACCCGGCGGTTTTCGGGGACCGGCCGCGAAGCCGGTGCAGTTCGTTGACGGCGGCGCGGCGTTCCAGTTCGGCGGCAAGCCGGGATGCGGTCATCTCCAGATACCCCATTTCGCGGGAATCGAAATCGCGGGTTTCCTCCGAATAAAACCAGGCGGTCCCGAAGATCGTCGACNNGTTCCCCAACTCTCCAGAGAAAACGTGTCATTCAGGACCACGGCATGACCGAGCATCGCCTCCAGATCGGCTGCGGCCCGGTTGAGCGGCCGGGGCGGTTCGAGCAGCCGTTCCTCCGGCAATCCCCAAACGCTCCGCAGTTTCAGGACCCGCGTCGGCTCGTCGAGCAGGTATAGCGCCGCCG
>DOMV01000212.1:5912-6146 GCA_003509805.1 Planctomycetaceae bacterium | reverse complement strand
CCGGCAATCGAAGCGATGAGCCGGTATCGCGGAAAGGGAGCGTCGTTGGCGGAAATTTTCGATGCGGCCGCCGGCGCCGCGAAAACGGGCGCCGATTCGACGAAAGACCTGATCGCCAAACACGGCCGGGCCAAAAATCTCGGCGACCGCAGTCGCGGCCACCTCGACGCCGGGGCGACCAGCACCGCCCTGATTTACGCCGCCTATGCAAGCGTAATGGAACAATGAGCGATT
>DOMV01000212.1:4028-5749 GCA_003509805.1 Planctomycetaceae bacterium | reverse complement strand
TTTCACCGCGTTTCCGGTATACCCCGGATTGAAAAATCCCGTCGATTGTTTTTCAGCTTCAACATCAAGACGGCGGAGTTCGGTGTGAAGACAACTGTTTTTTATTATGAAACGACGATCGGCCGGATCGGAATCGCCGACAACGGAGCGGCAATCACGCATCTTTTTTTTGCCGGACCGGGAACCACGCGCACAGACGAATCGAATGCCGAATCGAATGCCGAATCGAACGCCGCGTCGAACATCAAGTCGAAAACAACGTCGCAAACCGGGCCGAAATACAGGGACATTGCCGGTGTCGATATCCGCACCGTCGATATCCGCCGTATGGGTATCCACACCGTCGATGTCCGGGAGACCGGGTTGATCGGGAAAGCCGCCGAACAACTGAAAGAATACCTTGCCGGTGAACGGACGGATTTCGAATTGCCGCTTGCGCCGGCCGGGACGCCGTTCCAGATGGCCGTATGGTCGGCCTTGCGGCAGGTTCCCTACGGAGCGACCCGAAGCTATGGGCAAATCGCGAACGCGATCGGCAAACCGACCGCCTCCCGGGCCGTCGGCGGAGCGAACAACCGTAATCCGATCGCCATCATCGTTCCCTGCCATCGGATCATCGGTGCGGACGGTTCCCTGACCGGTTACGCGGGGGGAATGGACCTCAAGCGGCGGCTGCTCGATTTGGAAAAAAAGTACCGCCTGTCCGGAAAACCACACTGAATGCCATGTTGAAACGGATGAAAATGGTCGGAATTCTTCTCGTTGCCGTACTTTGCGTCGTCCTGTTCGTCGGATTCCAGGCCGATTTCCTGGCCCGGGGCCTTGTTTTTCACCCGCCGAAATTTCCGGCAGGGGACTGGGAACCGGAAGGCGTCGTTTTTGAGGAAGTCTCCTTCCCGGTCGAATCAACGCGGAAAACGGCGCTTTCTCTTGCATCATCCTCGTCTTCTTCGGCGACCGGTTCGAAGACCAAAAAACAGACGCTTGTCGGCTGGTATTTTCCCCATCCCGATCCGAAGGCCGTGATTCTTTATTCCCACGGAAACGCGGCCAACGTCACGGCGTTTCCGGGCTTTGCCGGGCTGCTGCGCAACCGTTTTTCCGCTTCCGTCCTCGTCTACGATTACCGCGGTTACGGCAAGAGCGGGGGAACACCGAGCACCTCCGGGATTTTAGCCGACGGTCGCGCGGCTGCAAACTGGCTTGCGGCAAAAGAAGGGGTCGATGTCACGGATATCGTCCAGTGGGGCCAGTCGCTCGGCGGTAGCGTCGCCGTCGATCTTGCCGCCGATTCCGGGGCGCGGGGCCTCATCGTCGAAAGCGGTTTCACCTCCCTGCCGGACATGGCCAAGCGCATTTCCAAAGCGCTGCCCGCCAAAACGCTCCTGCGGGAGGAATTGTCGAGCGTCGATAAAATCGCGAAATTCAGGGGACCGGTTTTCATCAGCCACGGAAAAGCGGACGGCGTCATTCCTTACGAACAGGGCGAGCGGCTTTTCGAGGCCGCCAACGAACCGAAAACGTTTTACACCCCGCCGCCGGGAGAGGACACGCACAGCGCCCGGTTGACGGAAGAACACCTGGAACGGCTCGACGCCTGGTTTGCCGGTCTTTCGGAAGGACATCAAATGTAAAGCGACGTTGTACACGGGAAACCGCCACGGACCCGCCCGCGCGGCGTGTCATTCCAACGGCTTTCAGTATGTACCGTAAACGGCCTG
>DOMV01000212.1:0-3951 GCA_003509805.1 Planctomycetaceae bacterium | reverse complement strand
TCACCGCGTTTCCGGTATATCCATCCTGCGTCGCGGTTCCGGGTTCCCGGCTTGAAGAATGCAGGACGAAAGGACCGGCCTACATCGCTCCGCTGATCGCCCCGAGATAAAACGAGAGTAAGCGGAAGATGAAAAAAATGATGATTGCCGCGACCAGGCCGAACACGAGGAAGAAACCGATGACGGAAAGCCGTTTGAGTTTCAGGGTCGCTTCCTGCATGAGTATTTCCGAAGTCCGTCGCATCAACTCGGGGGTTTCGCCCGATTCGTCGCCGACGCCGATATTGTGTACCAGTGTCATGTCGAGCCCGCGGGTCGCCGCAAAACCTTCTCCGAGCGTTCCGCCTTCGGCCACGATTTTCAAAACAACATGCTGTTGATCGCTTACGGGGGCGAACCCCGCCGCGTTGAAAGAAAGACGAATCGCCTGAAACACATCCATCCCTGTCCGGTGCGTCAGGTAAAACGATCGGGCCAAACGCGCTTCGGCCAACGTTTTCAAAAGCGAACCGACTTCCGGGACACGGCGGAGAACGTATTGGAATAAGCGGGAGCCGATCGTTCCGGCCTTGACCAAGTAATAGAACAGGACGCCGACCGCGGCGATGAATGCAAGAAAGGTGAGGTAAACCAGGAGGCCGCGAGACCCTTTCAGTCCGAGGCCGAGCAGGTCGAAGTTCGTCGACTCGCCTGCCTGCGGGTTCATGCCCGGCAAAAATCCCATGATGAGGATGACGAGCCCGACGACGCCGAGGGCGGCCACCAGTTCGAAGATCGGCATGTACAGGGACGCGATAAAGGCGCGGCGCACGTGAATGATCCGGTCGTAATCATCGGCCAGCTCCAGCAGCGTTTCGCCGAGCCGCCCGGACTGTTCGGCGACATCGACGACGGCGACGAAAAGCGGGGAAAGCAATCGTTGTTCCCGTCGAACCGCCTCGGCCAACGTCTCGCCGTTTTCAATCGTTTCGGCGATTCGCGCCCAGCATTCCCTTGCCCGTCGACTCGCGCCGGGGCGATCCGCTTCCCGTTGAATCGAGCGCAAAAGCGGCAATCCCGCGTGAACGGTCGTCCCTACCCGGCGACAGAATCCCGCAAGTTCGTTTTGAGAAAGTGCTGAAATCATAAGGACATATTGAAGACTGTTGAATTTCCCGAAGCCGGTCACAAGCCGCGACGGGCGGTAGGCTCCCGGCTACGCGGTTGCCGATGCAAATAGGGTCCCGGTAGGGTAAACGGGTGGTTAAAACGGGCTGTGTTTACCAACGACTTAACCGGCTTCGGTATCAAGGGAAAAATCAGGGATCGAATAAAAACCGGCCGTTTTCATGGAGCATGCGTTCGATCTCGGCGGGAGGAATGCCGGGAAAACGTTCCCGAACGAAATCGGCTTCCGACATGATATTCAAATCGGGGCTCGAAGCGAGGCCGTCGGTTCCCAGGGCGACCCGAACACCGGCCCGCAGCATGGCGTGAAGCGGGTATTCGCGATACCCGAACCAGGCATGGGAACGAGGACAATAAACGACGACGAACCGGTCCGCATTCCGGGCGAGAAAGCGGATTTCTTCTTCATCCAGGTAATTGCCGTGAATGATCGCGATTTTCAGCCGCCGGGGGCCGGCAACAGACGCGGCGAACAACCGCAGGTAATCCAGCGGCCGGCGACCGAGTAACACTTCGGCGGGCACGTACGTCGGATCGACGCGCCGCATCATCTCCGCCAGCGGACCGGCGTGTTCGGCCAGTAATTGCATCTCCTCCGGCGATTCCGCCAAGTGCATCGCCACGGGAACACGCCGGGTATCGGCCAGCGCGACCGCTCTTTCCAGCAGTTCCCGATGAACCGTCTGCGGCGCATGCGGGGACAGGCCGGGGAGAAGAGCCGGATCGCCCTGTTGCCGCAACGTTGCCAGAAAGCGGTCTGCGTCGTCGATAAGAGCGTCGATCAGCGAATTGCCCGCAGCGTTGTTCCGGTCGTTTTTACAGCCGTCGCCCCAGGTGTTTTGCCAAGTGTTTTGACAGGTGTTTTTCCTGATGTTTTTCCAGCCGATCAGTTCACGGAACAACCGTTTGCGAACGTGGGGAAACACCCCGTACGCTTCCAGCGGCGCGTCCGGTTGACAGATATCACCGAGAAACGCGGCATTCGACAGGGCGAGTCCCCGCGCGATCGCCTTGCGGATATCGTATTCCGGGCTGCGTCGATGCCGCATCAGGCGGTCGACCCAAACGGACATCGAAAGCGGTCGATCCGCCGTTTCCAGCCCGATCGGCCCCGGAAGTCCGCTAAGCTCCAGATGGGTATGGGCATTGATGGACATTGACCGGCATGAACGCGACGGTTATCGGCACGGTATACTGAAAACTCAACCGGCTTCGGTCTCTTGCTCTCCGCGAAAAAATTGAACCTCGGTGCCAAGTCAACATTCGCGGTTTCGGGGCTTCATCGCCTCGCTCCGGAAGCCCCTTGGCTTGTTTTTTATGCGGAGCACAGTAAAAAACAAAAAAACGCCGGAATCGATTCGATCCCGACGTCTTTTCATTGTCGGTCGTTCGACGACCGTTGTCAACCCCGGACTTACCGGGTCGTGGCCGGTGCGGCCGGTGAGGCCGGCGAGGCGACGGCGGCGGCGGGAAGAGTCTTGAACATCTTCTGCGCTTCGCTCCGCTTCAGGAACGGCCGATTGTTGGACAAGGCGCCTTCGAGGAGGCGGCGCGCCTGGTCGTTGTTTCCCTCATCCACGCTGAGTTTCGCGAGATAGAAGGCGGTGTCGGCCGTCATCTGCCCATCCGCGCACGCCTGTTGCAACACTTCGACCGCCTGCTTCGTCCGGCCGGCCTTGATGCAAATCCAGCCGAGCGTCGCGAGGAACTCGCGGTTGTTCTGGTTCTTCTGGACATTGCCGACCGCGTACTCCAAGGCGCGTTGCAGCTTGGACATGTCCGGGACGTCCTTGTTTTCGGCGTCTTTGGTCGTCTGTTCGCAAAGCGAGAGCGCCAACCCGTTGATGGATGCGGCGTCGCTCGGGGAATTCGTGACGAGTTCCTGGAAATACCGTTCGGCAATCGCGTAATTGCCCTGGAAGAGCGCGACGGTCGCGACCAGACGTTTGGTGTTGGCGCTCACATCCTGCTTGCCTTCCTTCTGGTTGGCCGTCCAATCGATCTTGTACAACTGCTCGACCGCCGCTTTCGCTTCATCGAGCTTGTCGTCCGACAGCTTCATCATCACGTACATCGAATGTACTTCGAGCGATTCCGGATTCGCCTTGACCGCCGCGTCGAGCGACGCCCGGGCTTTCTCCATGTCGCCCCGGAGTTGGTACAATTGGGCGAGCACCGCGTCGGCGGGCAATCCCTTGTCGTCCTTCATTCCCTGGGCCTTGATAAGCAATTCCCGGGCCTGGGCGTCCTGCTTCTGCTGGAAGAGGCAGACGCCGAGCTGGCGCACCAAGAGCGGCGTTTCACCCTGGACGCCGATCAGCCTGGTCAGGCAGGTATGCATCGTCCCCCAATCTTCACGGGCGTCGCAAAGCGAAACCCGGTGGCGGAGCGAATTGACCATCATGTTTTTCTGCCGTTCCGGATTCGCTTTATAGGCGGCGTTCAACGTATCCGCCTTGTCGAGCAGGAGTCCGGCGGCGGTCAGGTTGCGCTGCTGAATCGCGATTTCGGCGAGGAGCAGGTACGCTTCCGGGTCGTTCGGGGTTTCCTTGGTCGCCATTTCCAGCGAGGCCGGAATGCCTTGCGGGACGTTGCTGCGCGCGAAGAGTTGGGTCATCGCGACGCGCGGCGGCATGATTTCCGGATGTTTGGCATAAGTCGCCTTCAAGATTTCCAAAGCGCCGTTGAAATCGGATGCGGCAAATTTCTCGGTCGCCCCCTTGAAAGCTTCCTGGAGTTCAGGGCTGATCGGCGTTTCGCCCGGTGTGGTCGCCGGTGTGGTTA
>DOMV01000437.1 GCA_003509805.1 Planctomycetaceae bacterium | reverse complement strand
CGGCGGATCGTCCGTTCCGGCGGGGCGAGTCGGCGTATCACCTGGTTCTCGAAACGGAAATCGTCAACCTCGCATCCCGACCGCGAACCGTCTCGCTGCAACTCGACGGGCCGACCGGCCTGCCGATCGACGGGGCCTGGTACACGCACAAATCCGGGCCCGGCTGGAGCACCTACGGCCTNNCTGCGGGATATCGTTGCAAAAACAAACGACATCCCGGAAACGATTTCGGGGCTCCGGTTCGAACACGGCGAACCTGTTTTCACGGACACGTCGTGGGATTACGTCGGCGTCGACGCAATGTACTTTCAATGCACGCTGCTCGCGGGCGAAGGGGAAAATCGCGGCGAGAATCGTGCCAGGGCGATCCTGCCGATCCGAGTCGGTCGCAAATCGACGCTCTGGCCCGAACTGGCCGATAACACATTCCGCCTGATCGAGGCCGAACGGACGCTCGCCCCGGCCGGGCAACCGGGCGATTCCCACAAAAGCGTTTACGCGATTTTCGCCGGACCGAAAAGTCCCGAAATCCTCAAGGAATACGGGCTCCGCGACACTCTCACCTACGGCTGGTTCTGGTTCGTCGCCGAACCGGTTTTAGGGATACTCCATCTTTTTCGTTCGTGGGGAATGAGTTACGGCGTCGCCATTTTCGCGCTCGCCGTATTTCTCCGGCTTGTCCAGTTGCCGCTCGACGTCAAACAATTCCGCGGGGCGATCCTGATGGAGCGAATGCGGCCGGAACTGGATGCGGCACTCGAACGGCATCGCGGAGACGACGTTCGATTGTATGAAGCGCAGCAGGACATCTACAAGCGTTACGGATACAGCCCGATGTACGGCTGCCTGACCTATGCGATCATCATCCCGATTTTCATCGGCCTGTACAAAGCGCTGACGAGCGACATCCATTTGTTCGGCCAACCGCTGATTCCGGGAGTATTCTGGTGCGGCAATCTCGCGGCACCCGACCGGCTGCTCGATTGGAGCGGCATGTGGAACATGCTCGGCCTCTCCTTCTTCAATACCGGAAACGGACTGCTCTTGCTGGGGCCCTGCCTGAATCTTTTCCCGGTTGTCATGTTGCTGTGCTTCATCCTCCAGTTTACGACGATGCACGGCGGTCGGCCGGGACCGAAGGCCGTCGTCCCAGCGTCTTCCCCGGATGCGAACAAACCGGATGCGAACAAACCGGAGGAAAGCGAATCGGCGGCATCGCACGGCGACAACAATCAGTCGACGATCGTCCGGATACTGATGTTCACCGTGATGGCCTATTTCTGCCTCGCCCTTTTCAAGATTCCGTGCGGCCTGTTCCTGTATTACCTGTTTTCGATGCTCATCACGTACATCGGGAAAACCTTCTACACACGTCGATTCGGGCCGCGAATCGCGTCGGGAAAACCGGCGGTTGCGCCGCTCGGCACGGTGTTATAGACCCGCGAATAAATTTTNNCGCCGTATGGTGGAAATACAGCGCGGCTTCCTTCGGCGCCGCTACGTTCAGATTTTATTCACAGATCAGTAATGCGCCGCTCGGCGCGGTGTTGATGCCGGGAAGATCAGTAGGCAAGTCGTTGCCCGTCGGCAAGCAGGCGTTCCTTCAGTTTTTCATAATCGAGTTCCTGGACGTCGATTTCCTCGTCGATCGCCATCGCCGCGACCGTTCCGGCGCTTTGGCCGAGGATCATGAACACCGGCTCCATCCGGATCGATCCGAAGGCGATGTGAGAACTGCTGACACAGACCGGGACGACCAGGTTCGTACACCGTTCCCGTTTCGGGACGATGGCTCCGAAATCGATTCCGTACGGACCTTTCGGGCGGACGCCGATATCCCCTTCGTTCTGGACGTGTCCCTTCGGGGTGATGTAACGCCGCACGTTATGGGAGTCGAGGGTGTAGGAACCCATGCCGACCGGTTTCGGGCAACGGCGTTTTCCGAGGCAATCGTGTTCCGTGACGACGTATTCGCCGATCATGCGCCGGGCTTCCCGCACGTAAATTTGGCGCGGCCAATGATTATTGTCGGTAAATTCATCCTTTGCGAGCCCCCAGCGGCTCATTTTTTTACGGACTTCCGCGGGAACCCGCTCGTCGTTGGCCAGGAAGTACATGAGTCCCTGCTGGTAGCGGCGGTGTTCGGCGACGATTTCGGCCCGCTCGTTATAAGAGGCTTCCGGGTAGTCGTAATTCATCCCGATGAAATCGGTGCTGAACGGCCCGTGGTTGTTCGTATCCGTCTTCCGGTTCGGGATCGGATCGAATTTGGCGAACGTCTCCCGCCAACCGGTGTCGAACACGCGAACCATCAGTTCGTAATCATCCGGATCGTATCCGTCCGGTTTCGGAAAAGGAACCCGGTTCGGCTCGTGATCGGTGAGGCACATCCGGAAACAAAATGCCTGGATGCGTTTATCCCCTTCGCCGCGAACGCCGGGCGGGCCGTCATCGACATATTTGACCCGACCGCTGGAAGGATCGCCGGGAACGACATACGGATCGACCGGCTTTTGAAACCAGTGCCCGTGGTGGAGGACACCGACCTGGTTGCCGTTCCAGGTTTCGTCGTAAACGCCGTTCGCTTCACGACCGACATGGTAGTCGGCCCCGGCCGCGGCAAGCAGGTCGCCTTCATAGGTCGTATCGACGAACATGCTTCCTTCGAACGTCCTGCCGTCGAGGGTCGTGATCGAAACGATCCGCGCTCCGTCCTTTCGAACCCCCTTTTCCCGATCGAGGCGGGCATCGCGAACAACCGGGATATCCGTTTCGGCAATCCAGGCGTCGAACACCTGTTCGGCGATGTGCGGTTCGAAAATCCACATGGTCCGGTCGTCGTGGAGCATCGCCTTGGTTCCCTGGCCCTGGTTGGCATATTCGGACACCTTCTGCCAACGCCACGCCTCCTCGTTTCGGTAGGCGTCATAGATACGGCGATAGAATTCGCGTGAAAGCCCGCCGATTGAGCCCGTGTTGCCCGAGTCCGTAAAGCCGAGACCACTGCTGCTCAGGCCGCCGAGATGGTTGTCCGGAGAAACGATGACGACCGATTTCCCCATTTTCTTCACCTGCACCGCCGTCGTGACCGCGGCACAGGTTCCGCCGTAAACGACGACGTCATAACGTGCATTCGGCTCCGCGGAGCCGGCGGCACCGATGTTCGAAACGGAGAGAAAGGCGAGAAAAACGCCGAGGAACGTCCTACGACTGCGAATGCTCATGGTATGATCGGGGGTTGAAAGGAAAACATGTGGTATACCGGCGACTCACCCGACATCGCCCAACGCGAGGACTCCGCCGTACCGGGCAAGCATTTGACGGCGCAATTTTTCATGTTCGGGCCTCGCCAATCCGGGATCGTCGCGCACCAGGGCGGTCGCATCGGCACGTGCTTCGACCAGGATGTCCCGGTCTCGAATCAGGTCGGCGATTCTCATGGGCGGCATTCCATGCTGGGCGGTCCCGAACAGGTCGCCGCTCCCGCGCAGCTCGAAATCCTTTTCGGCCAGCTTGAATCCGTCGGTAAGCCGCTCGAAAGCCCGCAACCGTTTGGCCGCCTCTTCGGTCGTCGGATTCGCGAAAATCGCACAGAATCCCGGGTGCTTGCCCCGGCCGATGCGTCCGCGGAGTTGATGTAGTTGGGCCAACCCGAACCGTTCCCCGTTTTCGACGGTCAACAGGGCGGCGTTCGGGACGTCGACACCGACTTCGATCACGGTCGTCGCGACCAGGACCTGGATTTCCCCGCTACGGAAATCGAGCATGATCCGTTCTTTCTCCTCCGTGCTCATCCGGCCGTGCATCATCTCCAGGCGCAGTCCGCGCAGCGGCCCGTCGCGGAGTGATTCGAAAACGTCACGGAGAGAGCGGACATCGACCGCGCTCCGCTGTAAATTTGAACTCGCTGCGACGGGGCGAGGCGTCGGCGAATCCGCGGGAAGCGGCGGATCCGCGAGAGAACGACTCGAACCGCGGTTCCATTGCTCCGCGGCGATCAAGGAATGCTCCGATTCCTCGACCAGGGGAACGACGACGTATCCTTGTCGGCCCGCCTCGATTTTTCGCCGGACAAACTTCCACCAGTCGTCGCGCTGGTCGGGCCTGGGGATATACGTTTTCACTTTTTGCCTGCCCGGCGGCATCGCGTCCATGATCGAAACGTCGAGATCGCCGAACAGGGTCATCGTCACGCTGCGCGGAATCGGGGTCGCCGTCATGACGAGATAATGCGGGTCGAATTTGCCGCCGGTTTTGAGTGCCGCGCGCTGGCGGACTCCGAATTTATGCTGTTCGTCGATCACGACGAGGCCCAATTGATGAAACGCCACTTCCCCGGCAATGATCGCCTGCGTCCCGACGATGACCTGCGATTCCCCGGTCGCGATCGATTGCAGGACCGCCGACCGCTCCGCCGGCCGTTGCCCGCCGAAAAACGGGGCGATTTTGACCCGGCTCCCTTCGAGCATCCGTTCGAGCGTGCGTAAATGTTGCCGGGCCAACACTTCGGTCGGAGCCATGAGCACCGCCTGACATCCGTTGGCGACCGCCAGGAGCATGGCGTACAGGGCGACGACGGTTTTGCCGCTGCCGACATCGCCCTGGAGCAGGCGGTTCATCGGGATCGGTCGCTCCATGTCGGCCGTGATTTCGCCGATGACCTTTTCCTGGGCCGCGGTGAGCGTGAACGGAAAGAGCCGCCGGGCTCGTTGATCGATCGCCGGGGTCGATTTCAACGGCGTCGCGCGAAAATGCGTCCGGTGCTGTAGCCGCCGCATTGCCAGCGCCAGTTGCAGGATGAACAATTCCTGGTAGACGAAGCGCCGCCGGGCATATTCCAGAACCGTTCGGTCCGGCGGAAAATGGATGGCCGGCACTGCCTCGTGAATCGTGAGCAGGCGATGGTCTTCAAGAAAAGGCCGGGGAAACACCTCGTCGAGCAGCGGCACATGGCCCGGCAACAGTCCTTTGATCGTGCGGCGAACATGGTATTGCGTCAACCCTTCGGTCAAACCGTAAATCGGCAGGAACGGTTCGAGCGCGGTATCGATTTCCTCGTCGTCCGCAAGGTAGGTGACGGTGGGATGGTTCATGATCCAATACGGCGGATCGTCCTTGGGTTTCCCGGTCACGAGGACGCGGCGGCCGACCTCGAACGGTTTCGTCACGAACGGCATGTTGAACCATTGGGCCTTGACATAACCGTCGCCGCAGTGGACGAACAGCGTCGTCAGGGGACCGCGCCGCGTTGTGCGACTGGTCCAGCGATCGATGGTTCCCTGGACGCTTTGCAATTTTCCCGCTTCGAGGTCCTTGAGATCGCGGCGGTCGGTCAGGTCTTCATAATCGCGAGGAAAATAAAAAAGCAGATCCCGGGCGCGAAAGAGTCCGAGTCGCCGGAACTGTTCCGCCCGAAGCGGCGTCATCCCGGGCAACTGCGGAATCGGCGTTCGAAGCGGCTCGGGGACGGTCATGCGGATAGACTGGAAACGCGATGAAAACGGACATTTGGTCAAGTCGGCCTGCCGCACTCGCTCGCTTCTAACCTCTGTGTGCAAAATGACATAAGCGTTTCGTTCGANNTTTCAGGCCGTTTACAGTATAAAACAACCCAAATGCACCCACTATGAAGGAAGAAGGGAGAAGTGCGAGGGGAGAGGGAACACAAGCGAATCCCTTGCTTGTGGCGGCTGCATCATGTTGTGTTCCGCAATTCTCCCCTACTCTCCACAGTATACCGCCTTTACGGGGTATCGGACTCAATTTGTTCCGTATTCGCAGGGAGGAGTGTTTCGGCCGTTTTTTTCGAGGCGGCTTTGCGGTTTTCACGGTATTTGCGGATGTGTTCGCGCTGCTCCTCGTTCAGGATGGCCTCGTAAGCCCGATCCCGTTCCTCCTCCAATGCTTCGATTCGGGCCTTGAGACGCTGGATGGCCGCATGATATTCCTTCTGGGTCGCATAGATCCGGTCCCGCTGTTCCGCTTCCACGATATCCTTGAACCCGGCGGGAAGCATTCTCCGGTACGCTTTTCCACTCATCCCGTTGTTGACCGGACGTTCCGCATCCGCTTTTTCGAGCGTGAGACGTGTCGACGCGACTCGGGGGTTATTCGGCGCGGCGTCGTTTTGGGCGTACAGCGACGACACGGCGAGCATGAAAATCACGGTGAAAGCGCTACGGTACATGGGAACCTTTCCGAAAAAAAGAGGTGAAAACGGGGGTACTCGAAAGTCGGCTTCGGGAAACCTCAATGGTTTTCAGTATACCTCTTTCGAAAAAGCGAAACAACATCTCCCGGATCGGAATTTTCCCGGTTTATCGGCCCAGGAGGGCGATGGAGCATTTATCGAGCAAAGAAAGCCGTACACGGCCGTCGAGGACGCGAAGCGGTCGGACCGCGATTTTCCGGTAAAGACGATGATAGGCCCCGTACATCCACTGAAAAATACGGCGCCCGTCCCGTTCCAACAAATCCTCCATCGCCTTGGCGCTTTGATAATACATTTCGCAACGACTAATTTGTTGGAGGAGCAGGCGTTCGAATTTTTCCTCGAATTCCCGCGATTGACAACGCTCCCGGTCGTCGGTGCGGTGTTCCCGATCGAGCAGCAAACCGAACCGGCTTTCGTCGAGGCCGAAATGTGCCAGCTCGTCCATCGGCAGGTAAATGCGTCCCTGCCGGTAATCTTCGAGCACATCGCGCAGGATGTTCGTCCATTGAAACGCGATTCCGCAGGCCCTGGCGGCGTGGACCGTTTCCGGCGCGTCGAGCGGTTTTTTCGTACCCCAGACGGCCAGCGAAGCGAATCCGACGGCGGTCGCGACCCGGTGGCAATACGCGGCCGCCTC
>DOMV01000088.1:4365-4534 GCA_003509805.1 Planctomycetaceae bacterium | reverse complement strand
CGATTCGACATCGACACGACGGCCCGGGAATTCGCGGAAATCGTGCGCCGGGAACGCATCGCGGCGCGGTGATCGGTGAAACGTTTGCGTCAATCCCGGTCGCTTCGGACGGTTACGCTCCCGGATTGCATCCATCTCAAAGGGGGGGTTATACCGAAGCCGGTTGAGT
>DOMV01000088.1:3663-4197 GCA_003509805.1 Planctomycetaceae bacterium | reverse complement strand
TTTCATGCCGTTTACGGTATAGACCGCCAACGGCCTGAAATTGTTCCCGCCTTCACCAAACAACCGATTGCGCCGCGTTTCCATGCGCCGCGTTTCCGTGCGTCGCGTTTCCAGTATATCCGCAAATGCGCACGTCGTTTTCACGCTCCAGTCGGCCGAGCAGATGTTTCGGCAGGCGGCAGCGAATGGTGACGACCTCGTCGGTATACTGCCTGAAAAGGATTTCCCCTTCTTTCGCCAACAAGGCGGCGACACGACCGTTGGCGACCGAGAGGATCACTTCGACATCGACGAACTCCTTGCTGAGCGCCTCGGAAACCGCCGCCGTCAATCCTTCCAGTCCCAACCCGCTTCGCGCGCTGACCGGGACCGCGTTCGGATACCTGATTCGCAATGTTTCCAGCGTGTCCGGCGCCGCGACCGCATCGATCTTGTTCAAGACGAGCAGGGTGTCTTTTTCCCGGATTCCAAGATCGTCCAGCACGTTGTAGGCCGCTTCGATTTGCCGGAACACTTCCGGATGCGTCGCGTCGG
>DOMV01000088.1:0-3631 GCA_003509805.1 Planctomycetaceae bacterium | reverse complement strand
CAGGTCGCGGATGAACCCGACCGTATCGCTCAGCAGGACCGGTCCCCAGCCCGGGAGATGCCAACGTCGCGTCCGCGTATCGAGCGTCGCGAAAAGCTGATCCTTGACGTACACATCCGCGTCGGTGAGCCGGTTGAGCAGCGTACTTTTTCCCGCATTCGTGTAGCCGACGAGCGAAACGGTTCGCGAGCGTTTCCGCGCCGAGACTTCCCGTTGACGCCGGGCGTGAATGTGGTTCCATTCCGCTTTCAGGTCGCCGATCCGTTTTTGGGCGAGCCGCCGGTCGACTTCGAGTTGTTTTTCGCCCGGTCCGCGGAGCCCGACGCCCCCGACGCCCTGGCGCTCCAAGTGCGTCCACATCTGTTTCAGGCGTGGCATCGCGTATTCAAGCTGGGCCAATTCGACGGCAAGCCGGGCCTCGTTCGTCCGCGCCCGGGCCGCGAAAATATCCAGGATCAATTCGGTGCGGTCGATCACCTTGGTTTTCAGTTCCTGCTCCAGATTCCGGGTCTGAGCCGGACTCAAATCGTTGTCGAACAGGACCAGGTTCGCATCGGTCCGGGCAAGGAATTCCTTGAGTTCGGTCACTTTGCCGGAGCCGATATACGTCGCCACTTCCGGTCGGTGACGGCGCTGGGTCAGTCTGCCGACTTCCCGGACATGGGCCGCTTCGGCAAGCCCGGCCAACTCGTCGAGCGGGTTTTCGAGCGGATCGTCGCCGGTTTCCCGACCGTCGAGATACACGCCGACAAGGATCGCCGTTTCGCTTGAAACGCTCGCTTTCCGGGTCAGCCGATCCGCGTGGGTCGAGGCGTCGAAACGTTCGGTCGTATTATCGGGAGAAAAAGGATCAAATGCGGAGGGACTCATAAATATCTTTCGAGGGTTCGTTCAACCGGTTTTGACGCCGGGAATCGTTGATTCGGACAACTCGACGCTTTTCCTGCCAAAGGACGATCCGATCGTCGATCGACAAAACCGCGGAGAAAAACGAAGAGCGGCGCAAGAAAGAATGCACCGGGGCACACGAACCGACACCGTTCCCGGACGAAAAGGGGTTCGCGCGAAATCCCGGACGTTCAAAACGGCTTGCCGGACGAAAACGCCAAGGTAAACCGCCTTGAAAAAATGCCTAGATAAAAACGCTCTTCATCGCAATGCCTTCCAAAATGCCGGAGTCGGCAGGTAGAGAAATGATGGAAACGACAGGACCAGCATACCATTTCCATCGGCGTTTGAAAAGAGCAAGTTTAAGAATTTTTATACCGAAAGCCGGGTGAGTCGTTGGTAAACACAGCCCGCTTAACCGCCTGTTTACTCTCCGAATAGTGTTGTTTCCGGTGGGCAGGCTCCTGAATCGTCGGCTTCGGGAAATTTCAACAGCCTTCAGTATACCGAAAGCCGGGTGCGGGCCGCAAGGGCGGGTGGCGGCAGTCCGCCTGGACCAAACATTCGTTTTCATCGTGTTTCCAGTATAGTTGCACTAACCGGCTTCGGCATAATATGTCGCCGAATCGCCGGAAACGAGGAGATGTTCTCCGTCTCCCTTCGCCGAGATGGTGAACGTATACGCCGTTCCCGGCAGGAGTGTCGTCAAGGTGTAGCTGAAAACCCCCGTTTCGGCGTCGAATACGACCAGGTTTCCGTCGACGACATGTTCGACGTCGTATTCCGTTTCGAAGGCGTCGACCCAGGTATACGTAATGGTATACCCGGCCACCCACGCGGGATTCGTCATTCCCGGATCGAACGTCCACGAAAGCGTCGCGTCGAGCGTTCCTCCGGTCGCGGCGACCGGGGCCAGGCCGGAAATCGTCGGCTGTGTGACCGTCAGGATATCCGTCGTCACCGGGAATTGCATCGTCACGGAAGCCGCGCCGTCCACACCCGCGACGCCGATCGCGGTGACGCGGAAAAGACAAGCCGTTCCGGGATCAAGCCCGTTGACCGTACACGCGTATCCGTCGGGACGGAAATCGACGTTCGTCCATTCCGTCCAGACGCCGGGCGCGGATTCATACTCGACGATATAACGATCCACGCCTGTCGCATCGGCATGGTTCCAGGTCAGTTGAACCGAATTTGCCGTAACATTCCCGGCTTCAAGATCGACGGGAACGAGAAGCGGCGTCCATACGATTCGTTCCGGCAACGCAGGCGGTATGACCGTCGTCTCATCGCCCGTGACACTCAGGAAAAACGTGTATTCGGTTCCCGGGTCCAGGTTTTCCAGGACATAGCCGTACGTGCCGTCTTCCGCGTCGAACACGATTTTGTCGCCGTCGACCGTGTGCGAGACGGGTTCGCCGCCGCTCGGCGTATAGATGATGACATAGCCGCCGGTCTTGTCGTTTTTCGCATCGGTCGCGAACGTCCATGTCACGCGGACCACCGCGTCGAGGGCATTTCCGGCAAGACCCGGTGAGACGTTCCATGCGTTCGGTTGATCCAAAACACTTTTGGTCGTCACGGAGCCGGCATCGATCCAGTTCGAGGACGGCGACCCTTCCCGACCCAGGCTGCGGACCTGGAATTGATATTCTTTGCCCGGGTCCAAATGCCCGACACGGACCGACATGACCGATGAACCGCCATGCGCATCGACATTCACGTCGGCATCCACGTCGGCATTCGCGCAAACATGCCAGTCGCCGGTTTCTTTTTCTCGATAACGGATTTCATATCCGGCCAATCCCGACGTATCGGTGGGAACCGTCCAGGTGATTCCGGCGCTTTTCTCGTCGGCGTCGGCAACGACGCAATCCGTCGGTTCGGCGACGGTCGTCTTCACCTCGAACGTAACGTGTCGCGAGGGAACGGCGCCCGATTCCCCGACCGCGCGCAGGAAAAACACGTATTCCGTGTCGGCATCCAGTCCGGAGACGATGCAGGTCCCCGTCGCCGGATCGACGAAAAGGGGCAAGGCGTGCATTTCGTCCGTTCCTTTGACGGCATAAACGATTTCATGGAAAGCGATTCCCGCGACATTATCCGGGATATCCCATTTCAGGACCACGCTTTGATCGGCAACGGATTCTCCCGAAAACCCGGTCGGTACGGCGAGCGCCGTCCGGGCACTCGTCGTCGCCGGCGCCGATTTCGCCGTTCCCAATCCGCCGCTTGATTCGACCGTGATCGTGTAATGCGCATCGGATTCCAAGCCGTCGAACGCGCAGGACCAGGAGCCGTCGTCTTCAGCGGAAACGCTCACTTTCCGCGAGGCGACCATGTGGAGACCTTTGTCGTAAACCGTAATCCGGTATTCGGTAATCAGTTTGTTTTCCGGCGGACTTTTCCAGGAAACCGTCAATCCGTCCTCCGTGACGTTCGAATACCGGAGATCGACGGGCGCCTGGAGCGTGGTTTCGACCGGGTCGGCGAATTCGATCGTGGCAACGGTTCGGGCCTTGGCGGTTTCCGGCGCGACCCCGTCGGGACCGATCGCGCCGATACGGAAATGGTACGTATTTCCTTCAGCCAGGCCGCCGAGGACGCATCGGCCGACGCCCGGATCGATCACGGTGTAAGGAATCCACGTATTCCCGTCGGCGCTCCATTCGACCTGATAGCCGGTAACGCCTTCGCTTGCCGAGTCGGTCCAATTCAGGACCACGTTGTCGTTTCCGTCCAC
>DOMV01000100.1 GCA_003509805.1 Planctomycetaceae bacterium | reverse complement strand
CGGCTTCGGGAAATGTCAACAGCCTTCAGTATCAAACCGAAACGGGTCGGCTTCGCGTCGTGCCTGGCGTGAAAACGGATCGTTTCGGTTTCGCGTTGTGGATTTTCAACGTGTCGAACCGGCGGAGAAACGAACGATGTCCGAAACGAATTTCGATTTGTCCGAGTTGGCAAAATACCTGCATTTGCCCGAGGCGCAGGTCAAGAAGATGGCCGACCGCGGACATCTTCCCGGGCGTAAAGTCAAGGGCGAGTGGATGTTTTCCGGCAGTGAAATCCACCTTTGGCTGGAAAACCGGATCGGCATGATCGAGAGTGACCGCGAGCTGGCGACCGTGGAAGGGGCGCTCACTCAATCGGTGCCGGCAGACGAAATCGTCCCCATCTCGGACCTGATTCCACCGGGCGGAATCGAATTGCCGTTGGGAGCGAAAACGAAAGAATCGGTGATTCGCGGCATGACCGGTATCGGCGTTCGCACCGGTTTGCTTTGGGACCCGGAAAAAATGGCCGAGGCGCTGAGGAAACGCGAGGAATTGCATCCGACGGCCCTCGACAACGGCGTGGCTCTCCTTCACCCGCGAAGGCCGATGGCCGGCATTCTGGGAGAAACATTCATCGCGCTCGGACTCAACGGCCGCGGCATTCCTTTTGGCGGCGGGTTCGACAGTTTGACGGATATCTTTTTCCTCATCTGTTCCATGGACGACCGTGTCCACCTGCGTGTGCTGGCGAGATTGAGCCGGATATTGACCGTCAAGGGATTCCTTGAACAGTTGCGGGAACAGGAGACCGAAAAAGAGGTTCGCGCGCTGATCGCCGCAACCGAAAAAGAGATCGTGTAAACCGAATCCGGGCGCGGGCCGCTTGGGCGATTGGAGGCAGTCCGCCTGCCGCACTCAGCCGCCCTAACGTCATTGTAGATATCGGGTTGCACGTTTCGTTCGAGCGACAGGCGATTGTGCGAGGGAACAGTTTCAGGCCGTTTGCGGTATAATCAATCCCGCCGGTCGTCGTTCCGGGCCGAACGAAAGGCGATCACCCCGACGATCAGCAGTTGCAGGGCATGGTAAAGCATCAGGGGAAGCAGGATGACGCCGGGGCCGCTCATTCCCGCCAAAAGCACTTTTCCCATCACGGTTCCGTGCATCAACGATTTCTTCGAGCCGCAAAACGTCGCCGTGATCGTGTCTTCTTTCGAAAATCGCAACAGCCGGGCAATCAGCGCAATCGTCCCGTAGACAAGAAAGAAAATGAGGATCATTCCGACCGCCAGGAACAGGATTTCCATCAGGCCGAAACCGTCGAAACTGCGTTGGACGAAGGACCGGCTGAAACTGCAATAGACGATCAGCATGATGACCGATTGATCGAACAGGCGCAGCCGGCGCCGATGCCGTTCCACCCAATCGCCGAGTTTCGCGTTCAACAGGATGCCGAGGACGATCGGCAGGACGATGAGAACCGTCAGGGAAACAATCGCCGAGAGCGGGTCGAATGTGCCATTGAACGTGTCATCGAACGCGCCGCCGGCGTTTCCGTCCGGAGACAACAGACCGGGATTCCCGCCCGGGAACAGCGCCCACCAGAGGGGGGTCAGAACAATACCGATCAAGCCGGAAAGGCTTGCGTTGAAAACGGCGGCCGGGATGTTCCCCCGCGCGAGCACGACGAAAACGACCGAAGAAGAGACCGTCGAGGGCAAAATCGCAAGGTAGAAAATGCCGGCCCAGATCGGGCGGTTCGCATCGTTCGCGAAAACGGCATACCCGATCAAGGCGAGGAGCGGAAAAAGTAAAAATGTCGACGAATGGACGAGCAAATGCAATCGCAGGTTGGAAAGACCGTCGCGAAACTGCCGGGGACTTAATCCGATCCCGTAAAGCAGGAAGATGATCGACACGCCGTAGTTGGTCGCTTCATGGAGCGAAAACGGCCCTTCCGCCGCTCCCGGTCCGGGAAACAACCACGCCAGGGCGATCATCGCGAAAAGGAAAAGGGGGAAAAGCATGACCGGATATACTGGAAACGCGATGAAAACGAACATTTGGTCGGGTCTGCCTGCCGCACTCACTCGCCTTTAACGTCTGTTTAGACAAGTGCTTAAACGAATCGTTCGGGCGGCAGGCGATTGTTCGCGGGAACAGTTTCAGGCCGTTTACAGTATATGATTGATCCGCAACTGAAAATCGAACGTGGCACGGTACTCATGCGCCGGCGGCCGCGACGCTCGACACGGTACTCCTTTTCACCCCTTCATTTCCGGCGGCAATTCCGGCCAAAGCGTCTCCTCGACCGCCGGGTCCTGGTCGTGATCGGGTTCCGGTTCGGCTTCTTCTTCTTTCGGACGCGGGAGGTGGAAAAATTCCTGCTCGATATCCGGTTCTTCCGGCGTCAGGTACTCCTGAAGGAGATTGTTTCGTCGCCGCAGGGTCAATGCAAGGAGACCGGAAATCAAGACGGCAACCGTCGCCAGCAGGAGGACGATCACCAGGAATCCTTTGGTGAAAAGAAACATGGAAAACCTATGGGTGTTCTTCTCCGAACCGGTCGCCCGGCCGAACCGGGTATCCCCGCATGAACGCCAGGGCGTCCATCAACTTTTTTCCGGCGGGCAGGACCGCCTCGATACGCACGAGCCCGTCCCCGGTGGCGACCAAAAGGCCGTGTCGGTCGGCTTGAACGATCATCCCGGGAGGATGGGAACGCATCGGGCCGATTGAAGGGAATGTATCGGGAAAGACGGTGAAGGGCCCCAATCCCAAGCGGACCGGCTCTTTTTCCGGGGAATGCCAAAATGTGTAGGAGCCGGGCCACGGATGCATGGCCCGATAATGATCGCGGATGAACCGGGCCGACCGCGTCCAGTCGATCAGGCCGTCGTTTTTTTTCAGTTTTGGGGCCCTGGAGACTTCATGGGGCATTTGCGGAAGCGCGGGCAAACGGCCGGTCTCCATTCGGGTCAACGTCCGGGCCACGATCCCGGCCCCGAGTTCCGCGAGTTGTCGCTCCACGTCGATCACGGTTTCTTCCGATCCGATGGGAATGGGATCGCTCTTGGCGACGACGGGGCCCGCGTCGACTTCGGCGGTCATGTGAATCACGCTCACGCCGGTTTCCGAGTCGCCGTTGAGGATGGCCCAGTGAACGGGGGCCGCTCCCCGGTACCGGGGCAAAAGCGAACCGTGGAGATTGATGCCACCGAGCCGGCTCGCCTTCAGCGTGGCCGGTTTCAGGATTTTGCCGAAATCGCAGACGAAAAACACTTCCGCGGCGGCAAGGTACATGAAATCGACGAATTCCCGGGCATTGACATCCGGAGGCGCGAAAACAAGGATATCGTTCTGTTCGGCGATCTGCTGCATGGGAGAAACGACCGGCGTCACCCCCGGGCGGACTCGCACGGGCATCGTCACCAGCGCGATGATTTCATGCTCTTTGTCCCGCAAGAGCTTCTCGAATGACGGAACCGCGAAGGCACCGGTTCCCATTACGATAATCCGCATATTTTACCGATTTTCAACTATTGATTTTCCGCCTGGAGACCCAATCAGGCCGGACGGGACGCGAAACATAAGTCGTCCGCCGATCGTTCGGGGAAGGGAAACAAACGTCGCCGTTTTCGCGTCGCCGTTTTCGGAAAGCATACCCGGAGTATACCCGCAAAGGCGCATTCTGACAAGGATATTCCGGCAAGGATATTCTAGCAAGGATATTGTAAGGATAGTTTGACAAGGATACGGATATTCGATATAAATCGACGGGAACCGCCGGTTGCGTTTTTTATCCGAAGATCACTATGCGAAGATTACTGTACCGCAAACGGCAAGACAATCCTCCCGCGCACAATCCCGCGCATTACCGCCTGCCGCTCGAACGAAACGTGTAAATGCTTACATTAACAAAAGTTGGGGACGAGTGGGTGCGGCAGGCAGATTTGACCAAATGTCCGTTTTCATCGCGTTTCCAGTATATGCGGAGCACAGCATGAACCTGCATCCCTACAACCTCGCCCGCGCCGAATCGTTGATTCCCGCCGGGTCGATCGACTATCCGCGGCGACCGTTTTGGCAAACCGTTTTCTTTACCGCGATGGAAACGCGTGATTTCGGAAAACGGCTCGATGACGAAACGAAACGCCCCCCCGCGTCGGTCCCCTTTCGGGAAGCGGTTGCGCGGACGGAAGCGGTTCTTTTTCTTTCCCGTGACCCGATCCCGTCGCGCCGGCTCGCCCAGGTGGCCGAACTGCCCGAGGGAACCCGGGTCCGGCATGTCGTTCGTTCGCTCAACCAATCTTACGACGAGCAGCATTCCGCATTCAGGATCGTCGAGGTGGCGGGCGGTTTCCAAATCCGGACGCGGCCTGCATTCGCTCCCTGGCTTTTTCGCCTCCAGGAGGTTCCGGTCGAAGTACGGCTCAGCATGCCTGCCATGGAGACCCTGTCCGTCGTCGCCTATAAGCAGCCGGTGCTTCGCGCCGAGATCGAATCGGTCCGGGGCGTCCAGTGCGGAGAAATGATCCGGCAATTGCTGGATCTCGACCTGATCCGCATCGTCGGGCGCTCCGAGGAATTGGGCCGGCCTTTTCTTTATGGGACGACGCGGCGGTTTTTGCAGGTGTTCGGGTTGAAAACCCTCGGCGAATTGACCGGCGGACCGGCGGGCGTCAATGCAACTTGACGGGATCGGTTCCGCTTCCGCCGCCGCTTCCGTTGAGGATCGTATTCCCGTTGTGCAGGATTTGATAGGACGTTCCGGCCGGGACGTTCATGATCGTCGCACCGTCCCGGGTCAACCGGACGGGGTAGGGGGCGACGAGCCGGTCGCGCGGATCATTGGCGAGAAACAGATCGTGCGGTTTTCCGTCCATGGCGAGCCGGAGCGTGAGCAAGGCGCAGGGCGCCAATCTCGAACCGTCCGGTTGTTGTGAATCGATTTGGAATCGTTCCGGGAGGCAACCGGCATACGGGCCGTCCGATTCCTGCATTTGCTCGGCGGCGGCGAGAATCCCCGCGGCGACGGCGTTCCAATCGAGGGTTTGATCGTGCGGGGCAAGCAGTCGCAGGGCATAGGCGTAATTCAGGCCGACCCAGGGCTGGGCGACGCCGAAATCGAGCGGCGGCTTGCGAAGCGTCCCGCCGAATTTGGCGACCGTGGCGTACAGCATGACGGGCCGATCCCCCCATTGATAAACGAACGGCAATCCGCGGAGCGCCCAGCGCCGCGCCTCGGCGAGGCAT
>DOMV01000327.1 GCA_003509805.1 Planctomycetaceae bacterium | reverse complement strand
TCTGTTGCCGTTTCAGCCGGACTCTCCCCGCCGACTGGATCACTTTCCTCTTCGACCGGACCAGCCGGTTCGTCCGTCGGTTCCGCCGACTCTGTTGCCGTTTCAGCCGGACTTTCCTCGCCGAACGGACCGCTTTCCTCTTCGGCCGAATCAGCCGGTTCGTCAACCGTTTCTTCCGTCATCGGTTCCGGTTCCACCGCCGTTTCCTGCGGTTCCGCCACAATCGGGGCCACCGGGTCGCCGTTTTTTTCTTCCTCCGGTTTGGCGACTGGCACTGCGTCCACGGGTTCTTCCACAGATTCTTTAACGGACTCTTCCGCCCCTTCTGCAACGGTTTCTTCGGCAGGTTGAACGTCTTCAGACTCAATGTCTTCGGTCTCAAGAACCGCCGCTCCCGGTTGCCGAGCCCGGGCCGGCGCGGCGTTCGAATCGATAATAACGTTCGAATGGACATCCGGGCGGGGTTTGGGGGACGTCGTAGGAACCGCTTGCCGGGCATGGCCATGGTGCGGATGCCGTGCCGCCTCGCCCTTCGCACGGGAATCGTTTTGGTGCGGACATTGATCGCCGTGAATCGGGCATTTTTCCCGCGGCTGTGAAAGATGGTGCGCACGAGGCGGTTGCCCGTCCTGCTCCTGCGCTTTCCGAAGTGCCTCCTGCTGTTGCCAGACATAATCCCCGGCCTGGCTGCCCTCGTAAAAATGCATGGTCACTTTGGCGAGCGACGCAGCCGGAAGCCCGCCGATCCACGATGCGGCAGGCATGGGTCCCCAGATGGGACGCGGATAACCGAGTGTCCGTTTCCACCAATCCGGTTCCGATTCGATGACCGTCGGCATCGGCGTATAATAGCTCAAAAATGGGACCTGCGGCACATCCTGCTTGGAAGAAGGCGAACTGGCCCAAAAACGTTTCCAATGAGAGGTCCGCTGGGGCAATTGTTCCGGCGCGAAAAGGTAAGCCGGTCCGTAGGGCACAACGTGGGTTCGCCCGTCACGGGTCGTATGATAGGCAAGATAGGGGATCGGGGCCACGGTCTCGATCATGCCAGGTTGGGCCGGCACCGGAACCGAAGGGACATCGGGAGTCGCGGGAAAACGTTCCTGCCACGCATTGCCGAAATCGGCACCGTTGCCTCGCGATTGGTCACGCTGCGATCGGTCACCAGAGTTGGCAAGTCCTTCTTTTCCTTGCACTTCCGACGTCGAATCGGCCTGCCGGTCAGCCGCCCCGGCAACCTGCCCGGCAACCTGTTTGTCGGGCTGCGGCAACGGTTGCGCGATGAACAAAGGGCTCACCTGACCGTAGGACAGCTGAACATGGTACGGCTGAACATGGTACGGCTGCCAGTAATACGGCACATTCGCGGGAGCGCCGCCGCCGCCATAACTCGACGGCTGAAACGAGACTCGTTCCGGAATCTGAGCATCACTTACACCGGCGGCCAGGAATGTCAACAGCGCCGCCAACCCGATTATCCTACTGCCCATGGAAAGTCTCCTGATGACAAATTCTCAAAGGAACGTTTCGCGCCTGCCGGTCACGAATGAATACGAGCGTCCAACGTACAGGTTCGGCAAATCGCGGCCGTTCCTCCCATCTTTTTTCCAAAAGTACCGGTTATTCCGCCGGTTATTCCGCAGGTTATTCCGTAAACGGCCTGACAATCCTCCCGCGCACATTCGCCTGACGCTCGAACGATACGTTTATGTCATTATACAAACAGAAGTTAAAAGCGAGTGAGTGCGGCAGGCATGCTTCACGAAACAAGCAGTTTCATCGCGTTTCCGGTATATTCCGCCAAAGTTCCCGGGGTGCGGGGGTCATCGCGGTCGCGACGGTCCCTCACCGCCGGGTTTTCCTCAGTCACCGGGAAAAAGGAAAATTTTTGCCGGGAACGGCCTATTGACCCGGAGATTTGCCGTGATACAATGCGGCGGTTGTGTGGCTGGTGTTTGCCGAAATGTTCTCATTTCGGCGAGTAACAGGGAATCCGGTGACAGATTTTAATATCTCAGTCCGGAACGGTCCTCGCCGCTGTAATCGGTTGGTATTCGCAAAGATACCAAAAGCGTCATTGCTCTTTAGACCATTGATTCCACAGGGAATCGAGAAGGTCGACGCTTTGCCGGGAGTCAGAAGACCTACCAGCACTTTTGTATGACTTTTTACGAGAAGATGGAAAGTCGACGAATTTCGCTTTAGTCGTTGGTCCGTTCCGCCGGATCGTTCCCCTTTCTGTTGTGCGCATGCGTTTCGTCGGGACGGCATGTGGCCGATGAGGGTACGTCCCGGACGGCGACGCAGTCTCAAGGAGATCAAGATGCGCAGTTACCGTGGAGCCTTTACGTTGGTCGAACTACTTGTCGTCATCGCCATCATCGGCGTGCTGGTCGCTCTCCTGCTTCCGGCGGTGCAAATGGCCCGCGAGGCGGCAAGAAGAATGCAGTGTACGAATAATCTCAAGCAAATCGGGCAAGCGCAGCACAATGCGCACGATACGCTTGGGCGTCTCATTCCCGGAGGCGATTTCAATATCTGTACGGTCGCCACCAATAGGGATACCACGCCCGCATGGGGATTGTTGATCATGCCGTATTTGGAAATGACGGATCTTTTTGATTCTTTCGACAAAGACGGAGCCAATGGGTTGCAATCGCCCACCAATATCGATTTGGTGAGCACCGTCGTTCCCGCTTACTTGTGCCCCTCCGCCTCGGACCCGGATTACGATAGTAATCCCAAAACCGCGGCCAGTCCCCTGAAAGGCATGTTGGCATTCAATACGCAATATGGAGATTTTGAATTTACCCGCGAAAGGGCGAGTTTCAGAGGCTTGCCTGTCGCTTTCCAAACCGGGGCGCGGACCCATTACGTCGCCGTTCACGGAGCACATTCGGATGAATCGGAACGCCTCAATCGCTACTATGGTACACACGAAAAAAACTATGCCGGCAGCAAGGGGGTGACACCGTATGCTGCGGGTTGTACGGAATCCTGTGCCCCGAACGGCGTGATGCCGGCGATACAAAGAAAAGACAAACCCGAGATGTATGTCGATTTCGTAAAGGTGGAGGACGGCTCCTCCCATACGATCATGCTCTCTGAAGATTGCAGTTCGCTTTTGAGTCATTGGGGAGAGCATTACAATGTACTGGTGTTCAAACAGGACAAAGCGTCCCCGATCAATCAAAAACCTTATGGGGCGTTTCCCTCGTGTGCGACCGCCAGTCTGCCTTTTGGGACATCGAACACGTGGCAACTCCACGATTTGCGAAGCGCGCACCCCGGGGGCGTGAATTCGGTTTATACGGACGGTCGTGTGTCGATGCTGTCGCCCGATATGGACCTGGATACGCTTCGGCGGCTCCTTAACCGCATGGACGGCGAAACGGTCGTATCGCCGTAGAAACGTCTGCGGGACATTTCAATGGCTTTCAGGATCAGTTCGATGAATGCACATTCCGCATCCGACGCATATCGGCGACACCTCGGGCGCAAACGGCTCCTGTTTGCGGGAATGCTCGTGCTGTTGCCGTTTGCGTTTTTCCATGCGCTCACGGTCGGACCGGTCGGGATTGGCTGGACGGAAGTCGTTCGGATTCTCCTCGGTTACGATGCGCCGGAAACCCATAGTCGCATCGTTTATCATTTGCGATTGCCGCAAGCGTTGGCCTCGCTGCTGGCCGGGGCCGGTTTGGCGATTTCCGGGGCGACCATGCAGGCGGTCCTTCGCAATCCGCTTTGCTCGCCGTTTACCCTGGGAATATCGGGCGCCGCCGCCTTTGGAGCGGCCCTGGTCCTCTTCCTGCGCGATGAAACCGTTGCCGCGACCGGTATCGCTTCATGGCTTTTAGGCTCGGTGACCGTAGGCGCTTTTTTGAGTTCGCTCCTCGCAACCGGCTTGATTTTGTCGCTGTCGGGGCGGCGTTCGATGAAAACGGAAACGATCATCCTGGTCGGCGTCGCCCTCGGCGCGTTTTACGGGGCGGGAATCATGATGCTCCAGTATTTCGCCACCGAACGGCAACTGGTCGCCATGACCTATTGGACTTTCGGCGACACGCATCGGGCAACCTGGCCCTCGGTCGTGGTAATGAGTCTGTCCGTCGTTGTTTCGATTATCTACTTCGTTTCGCAAAGCTGGAATTACAACGCGCTGGCCTTGGGTGAAGAAAATGCGCAGGCTTTGGGGGTTCCCGTCCGGCGAGTGATGTTGGGAACAATGTTTTGCGCCTCCATGTTGACGGCGGTTTTGGTGACATCGCTCGGAATCATCGGTTTCGTCGGATTGGTCATGCCTCACGTGGTTCGGCTTTTGGTCGGTTCGGACAATCGCTTTGTCCTTCCCTGCTCGTTGGTCGGTGGCGCTTTGCTGCTCCTTGTCGCGGACAGCGCGGGCCGCAGTATCACGCCGGGCTGCCTCATGCCGGTCTCGATTTTGACCGCGTTTCTCGGTGCGCCGTTTTTCCTCCTGATGCTCTTGAACGGGAAGAACGCCTGATGCTCAAGGTCGAACGGTTTTCATTCCGCTACGGAACGATGCCCGCCATTCAGGAAGCCGGACTTGTGGTGTCTGATGAACCGACCGGCTGCTGTTTCTCAAGCACGGCGCCTTGTTTGCCGACGGAACGCCGGAAACACGCTCTGAACATGTCGTCGAAACGGTTTACGGCCTTCCCGTCGAATTATACTGAAGGCTGTTGAAATTTCCTGAAACCGGTCGCGAGCCGCGACGGGCGGTAGGCTCCCGGCTACGCGGTCGCCGATGCAAATAGGGTCCCGGATGTAAACGGGCGGTTAAAACGGAAAACGGGGCCGGCTTCGGTATACATGAAACGACGGCCTCGAAATGCATCCTTCCCCGCCAATGAAAAAGCAAGCGATAAATAATCCGATGAAAAATCACGCTATTCGTTTTCTGTTATTGACTTGTCTTGTTTGCCTTACATGCGGATGCGGCAAACACACTCCGACGTTGGAGCAACCCGTTCGACGGGTCGAATCGCCCGCGCGTTTGATTTCGACGGTTCCGAGCATTACGGAAGTCCTTTTCGATATCGGACTCGGTGACCGGATCGTCGGCGATTCAAGATTCACAACGTATCCACCGGAAACGAAAAAGATTGAAAAGATCGGTGGTTTGCACGATACCAGTTGGGAAAAAATCATTGCCCTGAAGCCCGATCTGGTGTTGATGCTGATCGGCAAAGAGTCGTGCGGCATGCAATTTCCGGAATTGGGAGTCGAAACTCTTTTGCTCGACCATCGAAGCATGGAGGGAGTGTTGGAGTCCTATGAGTTAATCGGCAAACGTTTTGGCCCCGATGTCATGAAAGATGCGATGGTGGGGAAAGATGCGTTGGAAAAGAAATTGAAAGCGATTCAATCGAAATCCGCGATATTCGAGCCGGTGCGTGTTTTGGTCTGCGTCGACCGGGATCGGGAAAGCGGCAAGATTCAAAACGCATACGTTGCGGGAACAAGTCCGTATTTTCAGGATGCGATTCGCTGGGCGGGTGGCACCAATGTCGCCGAAACAACCGGTCTGGCCTTTCCGAACATGTCCGCCGAAGGATTATTGGCGATGAACCCCGACGTGATCGTCGATTTAATGATCAGCGAGGTCGTCAAGCGGTCGGGAAATTCTTCCGATGCAGGGTCGGAGAGAAAAGAAGCCGATATCGTTGCCGCTTGCGTTGCCGACTGGAGGACGCTGGGCAACGAAGTCAACGCCGTGAAAACGGGAAGGATTTATGTTTTGACGGAAAACTACGCAACGATTCCCGGACCGAGGACGCCCCTGTTCGTCGAAAAGCTGTTTGAAATCCTGCACGGTGAGTAAAGCCGGCGGCTGCGCCCGACTTTGTTTTTTATCTGAAGATCGGTACCTGTATGCCCGATGTTACTCTCACTCGGGGTATCGACAGGGTACCCTTTTTTTACAGGATACGGTAGAATCCCGTTTGGCGGAACAATTCGGTTCGGCCACGACACTCGCTCTGCTTATCTATTTTACTCATCTTATGGACGTTACGAATATGATGATTCCGGCCCGGGCGATGCTCCGTCTGCTGCAACGAGACTCGAATACGGTCAAATTCGCGGATTCCACCGGCCAGGAACTGGATGCCCGAACCATGTTGCTTCGTGCGCTCGCGATTCGGCGATTACTTGGACGGCTGCTCCACGGCAACGAGACAAATGTCGGAATTCTTATGCCGACAACGGTTTACGGTGCGCTTGCGAATATCGCGACCGCCTTGGACGGTCGCACAAGCGTGAATCTCAATTATACTTTCGGCAGCGATACGTTGAACTATTGTATCGAAACCGCGGGTATCAAACATGTTATCACCAGCCGGAAATTCATCGAACGCTTTCCGGGCATCGAATTGAATGCTGATCTGCTTATCCTGGAAGATGTTGCCAAAAAAATAACGACGGGAGACAAATTGCTCGCCTGGATCGAGTCGAAACTCCCCGTCTCGTTGTTGGAACGCCTGCTCGGTTTGACGACCCTTTCTCCCAACGACCTGCTCACGATCATCTTTACCTCCGGTTCGACGGGCAAACCGAAGGGGGCGATGCTCACCCACGCGAATGTCGCCGCCAATGTCGAGGATTTTCGGAATCGGTTGCAGGTCGGGCGAGAGGACCGGTTGCTCGGGATTCTTCCGCTTTTTCATTCTTTCGGATACACGACGCTTCTTTGGCTGCCGCTCCTGAGCGAATGTTCCATGTTCTATCATGTCAATCCTTTGGAACCGAAAAAAGTCGGCGAAATCTGTCTCAAATACGGTTGCACGACCATGCCGACGACCCCGACGTTTCAAAAGGGGTATCTGCGGCGTCCGAAAGAGGAATTCGAAAAAATGCACACGATCATTTGCGGTGCGGAAAAGCTGCCGGCTGACCTGGTTGCCGCCTGGGAGGAAAAATTCGGCCACCGACTCGTCGAGGGATACGGAACGACGGAACTGTCGCCCGTCGTTTCGACCTGTGCTCCGCCGAACCGTTTTCCGGGCGCCGGTCTCCTCTATAAACCGGGTTCGATCGGTAAACCGCTCGATCATGTTCGCGTCAAGATCGTCGATTTGGAAAGCGGCGCCGAACAACCGCCGGACACGCCGGGGATGCTGCTTGTCAAAGGCCCTTCCGTCATGAAAGGATATTACGGCGCCCCGGAGCGAACGCACGAAGTCTTCAAGGATGGTTGGTACGTTACCGGCGACGTTGCCCGGCTCGATGCGGACGGCTTCCTTTTCATCACGGGGCGACAAAGCCGGATTTCCAAGATCGGAGGGGAAATGGTCCCGCATATTCTGATCGAAGAGGTGATCGACAAAATTCTCGCCCGGCAACACAAGCCGGAGCAGGAAAACGGCGGTCCCCAAATTGCCGTTTCGGCGCTCCCGGACGAAAAGAAAGGGGAAAAAATCATCGTTCTTTATAAACAGCTCGCCATTTCGCCGGAGGAAATCTGCAAGGCCATGCTCCATGAGGCCATCCCGAATCTCTGGATTCCGTCCGCTCATAATTTCCGGCAGGTCGCAGAGATTCCCGTTCTCGGTTCAGGAAAGCTCGATCTGGCGGCCGTCAAAAGACTTACTACGGAAATGGAAATCTGACACGCACGAAATGAAAGCCGGGAACACGGCGTGGCACCGAGACCGTAAAGCGGGATATACCGGAAAATGCGGTATTTCACCCACGGATCGAATCGAAATCTCGGAAATCATCGGACATCAACCGATTTTCCGTTGGGCCTCCCGCGCCTTTTCGTTGTCCCGTTCGATAGAGATGAACGTCGTGTCGACGTGCTTGTGGCCGAGGATAATCCGGGCGGTTTCCGCATCGTACTCCTTTTCGACACAGGTCGCCCGGTATATACCGTAAACGGCCTGAAACGGTTTCCGCGAACACTCTCCCGCCGCTCGAACGCAACGTGCAACAGGATACTTACAAAGGTCTTATAGCAAGTGAGTGCGACAAGGGCTACGTCCCGATGGGCGTCGAAATCACGGAAGTCTTGAACTCTATTCCGATGGTTCCTGATCGGATATTTCGGCGTCGTGCAATGCGATGCGCACGGAAATTACGACGCCCCGTTCGCCCCGAAAATCGTTGATGGAATGGATACGCGTGGCCGAACGGCTTGCCCTGTC
>DOMV01000073.1:564-15670 GCA_003509805.1 Planctomycetaceae bacterium | reverse complement strand
CGGGCTGTGTTTACCCACGACTCGACCGGCTTCGGTATAATATGGGGCGTCGTACCGATCTCCGGGAGCAAAAGCCGTAATCCATCGTACACGACGATCGCATGTTCGATTCCGATTTCATGAAAAAACTGGAGTACCTTTCGCTGGTTTCACGGCGTATCTTCCGGGGGCAGCTTCTCGCGCAGCGACGCACGAAACAACTCGGCGGCGGGGTCGAATTCGCCGACCATCGTGATTACGCGCTCGGGGACGATCTTCGTTATCTCGACTGGAACGTGTTCGCGAGGCTCGGGAATCGATTGATCAAGCGTTTCGAGGAGGAGGAGGACCTCCATGTTTATTTTTTTCTCGATTGTTCGCCGAGCATGCAGGTCGGTCGGCCCGACAAATTCGATTACGCGAGGCAGATCACGGCCGCGTTGGCCTACATCGCGCTTGCCGACCTCGACCGTATCAGTGTCGTCGCGTTTTCCGACCGCATCCACGACGTTTTCCCGCTCACCCGGGGCAAACAACACGTTTTGAGTCTGTTGCGTTTCCTGGAGGCGATCGTTCCCGGCGGAACGACGACCGATTTGACGGCCTGTGTCAACGCCTTCATCCACCGCAAGCAACGTCCCGGTCTCGCCGTGATCGTAAGCGACCTGTTCGATCCCTCGGGGTTCCAAAAGGGGATCGACGCGCTTCGCTATCGTCGTTATGAGCCGAATGTCATCCAGGTCCACGATCCCGGCGAGGCTTCGCCCCGGTTGGCGGGGGACATGCAATTGATCGACATGGAGACGGGCGCTTCGCGCGATGTGACGATCAGCGAGAGCGTGTTGAAACGATATAAACAGAAATTCGCGGCATTCCTCGATTCCCTGAAGCATTACTGCAATGGGAACGGATTCGGATGCACGGTCGCCCCGACGTCCGTTCCGTTCGACGAGTTGATATTGCGCATGATGAGAGAGGCGGGAGATATCGGTTGACATGGAAACGCTTCGTCATGGAAACGCGTCAACGCCGTACCGGGCGGCGCAGTCGCCTGTTTTTCCCCTCGTTCGATTTCCGGCTTTCAAACGTTTTTCCGCTCGGAGACCGATAGAATCCAACCGACGTTTTTCATGGATTTCCTGAACCCGACGGCAGGATATTGGGCGCTGCTCGCGATCCCGATCATCCTGTTCTACATCCTGAAAATCAAATTGCGCCGCGAGCCGGTCTCGACGACGATTTTTTGGGAACAAGTTTTCGAGGAACGGCGTTCCCGCTCGTTTTGGCGACGGCTTCGACACCTGATGTCCTTGATTCTCAGCCTCGTTTTCCTGGCGATTCTCGTCGGAGCGATTGCCGAACCGGTTCGAACATCGCGGCATAAGCCGGCACGGTGCGTGATCGTGGTCGACAACTCGGCCGGGATGAACGCGGCCACGGAATCCGGCGGACTTTCCCGGTTGGATCGCGCGAAAAAGGAATTGTACTCTCTCCTTTCCACGGTGGGACTTGCCCGCGAAACCGCTCTCCTTGCCTGCGGCGGAGAACCCCGGATCATCGTAGGCTTTACGGAACATCTCGGTACGCTTCGAAAAGGAGTCGAGGCGATTGAACCGACCGATTATCCGGCCGCGATGAAACAAGCGGTCGAATTGGCCGAACGTTTGATCGCTTTGGAGGACGATTCCACGATACTGGTGTACACGGACGGGGAAATCGATGAGCTGGAGGAACTGCGAAACCACCCCAAGGTTCGTTTTTGCCCGGTCGGAACGCCCGTGGAAAATCTTGCGATCACGCGGTTTCAACCGCGCCGGACGCTGGGGGACGCGACCGGGTATGAAATTCTGGCGGAAACCGTTTTTTTCGGGCGCGAAAAACGTGAGACCCGGCTGGAAGTCGAATTGAACGGTCGTTTGATCGACGTCGTCCCGCTGACGTTGGAGCCGGGCGTTCCCCGAACGACGATTATCCGCGACACCACCGCCGAGGGGGGATTGCTCCGCGCACGCTTGAAAAACAACGATCTTTTTCCCGCCGACGATACGGCCATCGCCTTTTTACCGGAATGTTCCCTTCAGCCGCTCTATTATTTCGGCGTCGAGGATTTTTTCCTAATCAAGGTATTGCAGTCGCAACCGAACACCGAATTGCACCTGTTGACGGAAGCACCGGACCGTGTACCCGAAAACGGCGTCCTGATTCTCCATCAAACCGTTCCCGATGTTTTGCCCGAGGGAAACGTCGTGGTCGTCGATCCCCGCGATTCCTGCGATTGCTTCGAGGCCGGCGAACCGTTGGAAGTTCCGCTCATCGCGAAAGAAGATCGGGAATCGCCGTTGATGCAATTCGTGCATCTCCGCAACCTTTCGATCCCGGGCGCGAGGCGGATCACCCCTCGAAACGAACGGTTTGCACGGGATGCGGACGAGAAGGAAACGGACGCCAAGGCCGTCCCGAAAACACAGGTGCTCGCCGAAACGCCGGAAGGTTCCCCGGTTTACTTTCAATGGAGTGTACCCGACCGGGACGTTCTCGTGCTGACGGCGGAATTGGCCCGTGGGGACCTGGCCCTGCGAACGGCATTCCCGATCTTGATATCGCAGGCGTTGAATCATTTCCGTGGTTCGGGCGGGGAACTCGACCCGGCGGTGACGACAAGCGATCCCGTCCGGATTTCGCTCAAAACCGTCGGCGACCGTGTTCTTTTGCGCAGTCCTTCCGGAAAAGAACTCGCATTTCCCGTCCAATCGGGGACGGTCACACTGGGAACGCTCCCGGAGTGCGGCGTTTGGGAGATCATGGACGACAACAGGGACAAGGAGATGGATCGGCGTGAAAAGGAAATTCCGTCGAAAAGAATCGCATGCAATTTATGCAATTTACGGGAAAGCAACCTGCGATCGGCGCCGGCGTCGTTTTACGAACAGGACGTCGCGTCGGTTTCCCTGCGGTTGGGCACATGGCCGATCTGGTTTTGGCTCACGCTCACCGCCCTTGTTTTTACGGTCGTGGAATGGTTTTTATATCAACGTCGCTGGATCGATTAGGGCGTTTTATACCGGAGTTTCGGCAATGACCCTTGAATTGACGCATCCCTATTGCCTGTTTCTTTTGCTCGCGGCGGGTATTCTTTGCTGGAATTACCGCTGTTCGCTGATCGATTTTTCGCGTGTTCAACGCCGTGTTTCACTCCTCGTCCGGCTCGGGATACTGGTTCTGTTCGTCCTGGCGCTGGCCGGATTGACGCTCAATGCGCCGACCCATGAACGCATGCTGGTTTTTTTACAGGATCAAAGCCGAAGCATCGATGAAGACGCGACACGAAAAGCGGACGAGTATCTTGCCGCGATTCGGGAAAAGGCCGACCGGGTTGCCGGCGCTCCCCCGATGATCGTGCTCCCCTTTGCCGAGACGCCCCGGACGCCTTCCGCCGGAGGGGAAAAATCACGGGAAAAACCGCTGTCGGCAACATCGGAGCGCCCCGCCGAAACGCCTGTTCCGGAAGGAAAGCCGGAAGAAAATCGCGACACGGACACGGGTACCGCCGGCGCCGGGAACGAATCGGAACTCTCGTCGGAACTCTCGTGGAAAAACGCCACCGATATTACCGCGGCGGTCGAACCGGCGCTGGCGCTCGTTCCGCCCCGTTATGTCCCTCACCTGGTTTTGCTCAGCGACGGCAATGAAACCGCCGGCAATATCCTGGCAACGGCGGCGCGGGGCGATTTCGTCATTTCCAGTATTCCGCTCCCCGCTTCGGAAAAGCCCGAGGTTCAGTTGGCGGAATTGAAAGCGCCCTCGCAGGTCCGGGAAGGGGAACCCTTTCTCTTGGAGGCGGTCGTTCGCAGCAATCGCGAGACGGAGGGAAAAATCACGCTTTTTCGCGGGCCGTATAAAGTCGCCGAGGAACGCCACCCACTGAAAATCGGCGAAAACGTCATCCCGTTCAAGCAATCGCTCGAAAACCGGCGTCAACAGGAATACTCCGTGACGGTCGAATCGAAAGACGATTCGATTCTCGACAACAACCACGCCTCCGCACTGGTGTACGCCGGCGGCAAACCGCGTTTGCTGTTGATCGAAAGCGACACGAAAACGGCCCGGGATCTCGCGGCGGCCCTCCGCGAGCAGGATATCGAAACGGAAATTCGACCGCCGGAAGGCATTCCCCGCTCGCTCGACGAACTGGAGGAATTCGAGGCGGTCGTTCTTTCAAACGTGCCGGCCACGTCGCTTTCCATGCGGCAAATGGACCTGCTTCGCACCTACGTCGCCGATCTCGGCGGCGGTTTTTTCATGCTCGGCGGCGAACAGTCATTCGGACTCGGCGGTTATTACAAGACGCCGATCGAGGAAATTCTTCCCGTGCGGAGCGATTTCGAGAAGGAAAAGGAAAAACCGTCGCTCGCGATCTGCCTTGTCATCGACCGTTCCGGTTCGATGGGGGGCGAGAAAATGGAATTGGCGAAAGATGCCGCGAAAAGCGCCGTCGAACTGCTTTCCCCGCGGGATTTCGCCTCCGTCGTCGCCTTCGATCACGACGTCTACGTCGTCGTACCGATCCAGAGCGCCGCCGCGTCCGGCAGCATCAATTCCACCATTTCAACCATTGAAGCGGCGGGCGGAACGTATATTTACCCCGGTTTGGTCGCGGCGCACGAACAGCTCCGGCAGGTTTCCGCGAAGTTGAAGCACGTGATCCTGTTGACGGACGGCCAGAGCGAGGAAGGGGATTACGAAGGGATCGTCGGCCAAATGGTCGCCGACCAGATGACCGTCTCGACCGTCGGGGTCGGGGATGCGGACAACGAATTGCTCAAGTCGATCGCCGAGAACGGCAAAGGGCGTCACTATACCTGCGACGATCCGCAGGCCATCCCGCAGATTTTCGCAAAGGAAACCATCACGGCGAGCAAATCGGCCATCCATGAAATCCCGTTTGTTCCGGTCCTCGTCACGCCGAACGAGGCGTTGGCGGGAATCGCCCTGGACACGGCGCCGCCCCTGCTCGGATTCGTCGTGACCCGGCCGAAGCCGACCAGTCAATTCATCCTGGCGACGGAAACCGGAGAACCCCTGTTGGCCTGGTGGAGATACGGGCTCGGAATTTCGGCCGCATTCACTTCGGATGCGAAAAGCCGTTGGGGGGCGGAATGGTTGACGTGGCCCGATTTCGGCAAATTCTGGGCGCAACTCGTCAGGCACACGATGCGCAAATCCGAGGGCCGGGGTTCGCGCACCGAATTGATTCCCTCGGCGAACGGAGCCCGTCTCGTCCTCGATTACGTGGATGAATCGGGCCGTTACGTCAATGACGCCCTGGGCCGCGTGACGATGATTCGCCCCGATTTGTCGAAAGAGGAGATTCTCCTCTCGCCGACCGCCCCCGGGCGTTACGAGGCGGAAATCGCGATGAAAAACAAGGGCGGTTACCACTTGCACCTTTCACTTTTTTCCGGCGAGAAGATGCTCCTGAGTCAATCCCGCGGCATCATGGTTTCTTATCCCGAAGAATTGCGACTCCGTCCGACAAACACCGATTTGCTTCGGCGTCTGGCGGCCTCAAGCGGCGGTTGGTTCGAGCCGGAACCGGAAACGCTTTTCGAGGACGACCCGGTCCGGACGGCGTGGAAAACGACGCCGGTTTGGCCTTACCTGCTTTGTGCCGCCCTCCTTTTGTTCGTGTTCGACGTCCTGCTCCGGCGGATCGATTTCGGGCGCCGGACGCAAAACCGGAAAGCGTATACTGGAGGCCGTTGAAATTTCCCGAAGCCGACTTTCAAGGAGCCCGTTTTCCGAAGGTAAACAGGCGGACCAAACGGAAAACGGGGCCGGCTTCGGTATAAGAAACCTTTTCTCAACCTCGCCGGATACTCCGGGAAGGAAGTCGCTTATGCCGCCCGTTCGCCTTTCGGGCAACCCTCGATCGTTGCCCGTTTGAGACACTCGTATTGTTCTTGAATCTCTTTGTATTTGACGTGTAAATCCTGCAATTCGTTTTTTTTCGCGTCCAAATCACGTTGGACCCGGCCTTGGGCGTCCTGCCAGCATTCACACAACTTCGCGGCGATTTCAACACTCCGTTCGAGCGTCAATTCGTGCGGCACAATTTCTTCCGGATAAGAGGAACAATCCTCGTCGAACAATTCGTTGCGCCAAAAATACTCCCGGGCGACGCGGTTGTTCGAATCGCGGAATAACTTGAGAATGAGTTCCGCACGGGCTCGTGACAGAAGGTATCCCTTCCGCTTGGCGGTCTTTTCGTATGTCCGGTAGATGTGCGACCGGATTTGTCGTTGGAGAGCGTTTCTTTGCCAGGGAGAGGGCATGGGATGATAACGGTTGACCAGTCGCAGGAATTCGGTGATATCGGAAGAAAGGGATTCGTTTTGGCATTCCGGTCGAATCAACCCTGCCATGTCGACGCCCGTCGCGAACGCGAAATCATCCAGGAGATCGCCGTTGACGAAGGCTTTGCGATCAAAGATGCGCGGCATGATATGCCTCTTGCCGAAAACCTTTTTCCAACGTTGAAGGAGGCGGTGAAAATTCCAAAAGGCCGCCTCGTCCGGCCATAAGAGCAGATCGTCGAAACTGCCGCTGCCCTGGCCGTTCTTCATCATCTGCGCATACCAGCTTGTCAACAATTCCGGTTGCCGCCTCAAGTAAACAAGCACTTGAACTTCCTCGAACAGCGGAGCGAGAAACTCCCGCAAGCGACTGATATCGTTTTCCGAGGCAACGTCAAGCCATTCACAAGTAAAGATCACCGTATCGCAGCGCTGGCGCTTTTCATGTTCCCGGATTTCCGCGGCGACTTCCTCAAGGATACCTTTTCGAATTTCTTTCGTATATGTCTCTTCACGGAATCCCCCCCCAAGATATGCCATATTGCCAGCGTACTTATAAAAGTGATGGTTTTCCCATTCTTTCTGGTCGCAAACAGCGGTGCAGAATCGAAATTGATTGATGACTTTGCGATTCGATGCTTTTTTTGATACGAAAATCCTTTGCCGGATAAGGGCGTCATGATTTGTCGTCAGAAAGAGTTGTATCGTCGACGATCCGGTTTTGTGGGTACCGATATGAAGAATCGCTCTCATAATGACAGGTTGGTTCGCAAAAAATGAGGACCGGGCGGAGTTGCGCCGGCGTGTCACGCCGCAGCCGGAACAAAAGTTCGACTCAAATGTCCATGTAAACCGCAAACGGCCTGAAACTACGGCCTGAAACGGTTTCCGCGAACAATCGCTTGTCGCTCGAACGAAACGTGCAACAAGCTGTTTACAAATGTCTTGTGGCGAGTGAGTGCGACAAGCAGCCTTCACCAAACAACCAATTTCACCGCGTTTTCAGTATCTTCGGCCGTGCCATTTCGATCGGGCGATGCGGTGTGCGCGGAGATTCTTTCAATCATCATTTATCAAAAATATGACCATAATCGTCGATCATCAACAGCGTCAAACGACGATCCTGGAACGCGGGTTCGAACTTTTCGCCGCGGAAGGTTTCGGGGGAGTCACGTATCAAAAAATCGCGGACCGTTGCGGCATCTCACGGACGTCGATCTACAAATACTTCAAAAGCAAGGACGAAATCTTCACGTTCGCGATCAAACTTTCGACCGGCAAACTGACGACGATGATTGAAAAGGTACTCGAACGCCGTGACTGGTCCCCCTCCGAGAAGATCAGCCGGATCATGCACATCACGACACGGATGCTATCGGAAAACCGGATTTTCCTGACCGTGGTACTCGATTACATCCTGACCCAGAAACACGCCGGCGCGGATGTCCGGCGACGTGTCCGAAGGCATACCGGCGGCATGAAACACCTGCTCAGCCGTCTTTTGAGAGAAGCGACCGACGCGCGCGAAATGAACGTTCCCCACTCGGAAATAGCCGCGGCCCATCTTTTCGGTCAGTTGGAATCCTTCGTGTTGAACCTGACCGTGACCGACACGCTCGACGTCAAGGATTGTCTTGAACTCATCGACGCCTACCTGGACGGACTGAAAAACCGACCCCGACCATTGACGTTCGACGACAACACGGGATGAGAGATGCCGGTTTGTTCCTGCCGGCGCGAAAAAAAGAAGCGGAACCGGCATCGACGCGGCTCCGCTTCGAGTCTTTCTCATCGACCTTCAGACTGAAAATCGAACGCAAGGGAACAATCCCGTCGGACAATATCCCGTCAGACGGGCCGCCTGCCGCCCGTCTCAGTAGCCCGTTTTGGCTCCGGTCAGCGCCTCTTCCTCTTCCTCCTGGATGATGATCCGCGGCGTCACCATCATGACAATGCTGGAGGTGTCACGGCCGATCGAGGAGTTCATGAAGAGACGGTTGATGTACGGAATCTTGTCGAGGAACGGCGTCCCGTATTCGTTGCGTCCTTCGGAAAGACGCTTGATTCCGCCGAGGAGCACCGTGCCGCCGTCCGGAACGCTCACCGTCGTCTGGACCTGCAAGGTCGTGATGATCGGCAACTGGATCGTCACACCGCTGGAAGTGGACCGGGTCGAGGTCTTGTCCGTTTTCTCGTCGGTCGAAGCGACCAGATCGTCGGCCCCGAGTTTGGAGGTTTCGGTGCTCGATTCGTACTCGTCGTCGCCGACGAACTTGAAGGTCGAAACCTTGGTAATTTTGCTGAAGGTCGGGTTGACCGTCAGCCGGACGAATTGGCGGTTGCTTGAAACGACGCCCTGGATCGTCATCGCGTTTCCTTCGTTGAGGATGACGATCACGGGCTGGTACGCGGCGGCAAAGTCGCCGACGACCGGGATCACGCTCGTGACGAACGGCGTTTGCGAGGCGTCCATGATCGAAGCCTGTTGACCATTGAAAATCGTGACCTTGGGGGCCTGGAGAACGTTACTCCGACTGTCGCCTTCCGCCGCGTTGAGGAAGAAGTACGCTTCGATATCGCTGAGGATGGCAAAGCCCATCTGGAGACCGGCTCCCGGTGAAAAACCGCCGAATTGCGGAATGCTCGGCCCGAAATTGTTTTGCGACATGGTGACGCTGTAATCCGACGTGAAGGAATACAACTGATCGCTCGTCAAACCGACGATATTGTTGTTGCCTCGCGTGGGCGAGCTGTTGTTGTTATTGTTATTATTGTTGTTGTTATTATTGTTGTTATTGTTGTTATTATTATTGTTATTGTTGTTATTATTGTCGTTATTGTTATTGTTGTTCGTGTAGATGTTGTTGTTGCCCATCCGACTCGCTCCCGAGGAGTTTGCGAATGCGGCCTGGAAAGAAACGCCGATCCGTTCGAAGAAACTGTCCGAAAGCGTGATGTAGCGAACCTCGACCGTCACCTGGAGGTCGTTGAGTTTTCGCAACTGCTGGAGCAGGTCGACGATTTCGGCGTGAACCTCTTCCGTTTGACGGATGATCAGGCTCATATTGCCGCGATACTCCATCAGGTCGGCCCCTTCCTCCCCCCATGATTCGGGTGAAACGACGGTGGTGATCAAGTCGATCAACTGCCCGAAATCCGCCTGTTGGCCGCCGCCCGGAGCCGCCGGGAGACCGGCTCCCTGTCCGTACCCCAAGGGACCGGTCCCGTAACCGTTCATGGCGTCCCCCATTTGGCTCGCCCCCGCCCCGAAAGGAACGTTCATTCCCCGCTGGGCGAGAATATTGTCGTTCATCGAAGCCGCCCCGGCCAACGCTTCTTGCGGCTGCTGCCAATCGGCCTTCGCGTACATCGCGCTGTTACCGAGGCCACTGTTACCGCCACTGAGGCTGCGCCGGCCGACACCGACGCTGTTCGAGGCGATGTCCATCCCGTCCCGGTAGGATTCCTTCAAACCGTGCGGATTCTCGCCCGTGAAATTCGGGATTCTCTGGATCAGGTCGCCGACGTAATAAATTTTCTTGTACATTTTCCCCCGGGCCGCTTTGGTGCTGGTGATTTTGAGGACCTCATCCTCGACCACGTAGGCAAGCTGCGTCCGTTGCAAGATAATGTTCAACGCGCTCTTCAGTTTGACTTCCCTGTTCAGCTGGATCGGAACGATCGTTTCCGGCAGGATGTCGACTTCGCGCATCGCGGGAATATCGAGCAAAAAAGGAACATCCGTCTGGCTTTCCAGGAATTCGAACAGGTGTGAGAGCGACATGGGCCGGTCGATGTTGAGCGAAACCGGCATTTCCAATTTTCGCAGGATTTCCTGTTCGCTTTCCGTCCGATTGATATTGAGCAGATCGTCGATCCCGGCCCGGCCTTTGGCTTTGCCGAAAACCTTGGAATCGTAATGGATCATGGTGTCATCGAACGCATACGGAATCGAAGAACGGTCGACGCCCGTGAGCGTTTTGACGACCTGTTCCTCCTTGTCCGCCTGGATCTGCTTGCTGATCATGACGTTCGCGTGCAGGTGCGTGCTGACGAGCAAAAGATTCGTCGTCGGGTGGTCCGGCGCGAATTGCTGGGCCTTCTTGGCCATGTTCACGGCCTCTTCGTACCGGTGGGCGTCGATAAGCCTGTTCGTTTCTTCGACGTATGTTTTCAGTTGCTTTTCGATGGCGATTTGCTCGTCGATTTCCGCCTGGTGGGCTTCGCGGACCTGGGTGTTGATTTGTTCCTGTTCGATGCGGGAAGCGTTCCGCTGCATGTATCGGGCCGTGTTTCCGATGGCATTGTCGATGTTGCGGAGCCAGACGACCTTGGTTTGCGGGTCGAGCTGCGCCTCCTCGACACGGTTCCGTGCCTGTTCGAGAATCTGCATCGCCGTTTCCGGGTCGCTACGTCGCGTCGCCTTGTCGGCGTCGGAAAGCTGATGCAAAATTTCATTGGCGATCTGTTGGGCGAGAACCTGCTGATTCCTTGCCGCATGATCGATAAACTGTTGCTGCGGATTAACTTGCGGGGCCATCTGCGGTTGCTGCGGGATGTTCAACGGGGCGGTCGGCTGCATCGCGGGTCCCATCGACGGCTGCCCGAATTGGACATTCGGTGTGGCAATAATCGGGCCGTTCGGGGCATTCGGTCCGATTTCACTGCGAACCTGCACCAACTGGGTCTGATCCATACCCTGATTGTAAACCGCACTGGTCGCCTGCTGCGTCGGATGGTCGAGGACGGTTTGCGGTCCGGCTTGGAGTCCGACGGCCGGAACCGGGACATTCGGCGCAACCGGCATTCCCTGCCGCCGGGCGGCGATTTCGGCGAGCATCCTGCTCGGAACGTCGCTTCCCCGCGGATAAAACGATTCGTTGATACTCGGTACGACGGCGCTCCGAACAAGGCGTTCCGCCTGGTCGAGCGAACCGGGAGCGCCGGAGTTGATTAGTTGCCGAGCCTGCTCCAGCGAACGTAACGATGTTTGCAGCTCCTGACGGGAAGCCAACGACAATTGGTCCCACGACGCATTTTCCGCCGCCGTTCCACTCTCCCTTGCCGTATTCGCCTTCACGGCCTGACGGGCCAGGCGGGCGTCCTCGATCCTTTTGAGCATCACCTGCGGTTCCCGCCCGCGGGTCCGATCGGTTTCATTGAAAAGAACGCCTTGTTTCGCGGCGTCTTTGGTCAACAATTCCGCTGTTTCCAACAGTCCTTTGCGGTGGAAACAATCGGCCTGCTCAAGGAGATAGAGGGCGTAGGCGCGCCGGAACGCCTCGGTATTGCCATCCTTCTGGTAAGTCTGCGCAAGTGTACGGTATTGCTGGAGCAGGGCTTCGACAAATTCGGGCCGGTCGTCGCCATCCTCGTAGGTCACCTTCATCGCGACGGCCTCACCCAACAGCCGTTCCGCCCAGGCGATATCCTTGGCGGCGATCGCCTTGCGGGCTTCCGTCAGTTTGCGATCCGCAGCCGCTCGTACATCCGCCGGAGAAGTCGGAACGGCCGGTTGAACCGTCGCGGAAGGAGCACCCTGAGCTCTTGCCGTGCATTCGCCGAGGGGGAGTAAACCACCGGTCCAGGAAAACGTTGCCGACACTCCCAGCGCGACCGCCAACAACCCTGATTTGATTTTCGCTTTCGGTTCCAACACAGTACTCCTTTCGAGACACACAGCTTTTTGGACATGTCGAAGGGATACCTCCTTGTATCCGCTTCCGATCCGACGTTGTCTAGGGCGTCAAGGGCAAATCAATACACGAGTGTTTCCGCGACCCGACCCGAATTTTAGAGCCGTTGTTTTTCCGCCGCAGCACGGGCATCCGTCATGCACCGGCTAAACGAACAACCGACAAAAAACGGCTCCGACCGGGGACCACGCCAAGGGTTATTTCCGTCCCAAACGCTTACGATCCTCAAGCGTCTTTACCCCATTTTGCGCATATCACCCGTTCGGACAATCCAAGCGAGCGTGCATAACACTCTTATGCATTACTCCCATACATCGAACGTTAAGAGCACATTCATTAAGAAAAATAAGGAACAATCAACAGAAATGTCCTTTTATGCAGAAACGGAATTACCCCTACAACCGCTTTGCACAGGATGGGAAGAACAGTGATAATACACAAACCCTTTTGCCGAATCTCTTTACCGCATCCTCTCGTCACGAAAACCGGGCCCGGTTTATAATCCTCCCTCGGGAGCGGCCCGGACGACCCGAAAGCCGATGACGGAAGAAGACTGTTCCGGATTATAGCTGTTCCGGTAAGGACTTCGCGTCGCTTCCGCCCCGAATTGCCATGCCCCTCCCCGAATCACTCGGGTCGATCCCGCCTCGGGCCCCTGCGGATCCTCTTCATCGGTGGAATGTTGGTAGTAAAACTCGTCGAAATAGTCATAGCACCATTCCATGACGTTGCCGTGCAAGTCGTACAATCCCCAGGAATTCGGTTTCTTCAAACCGACCGGATGCGTTTCCTGCTGGGCATTGTCGAAATACCAGGCGTATTGGCCGACTTCCATGACCAGATCGCCGAAACACCAGGGCGTAATGCTGCCGGCACGGCAGGAGTATTCCCACTCCGCCTCCGTGGGCAACCGATACCCGTCGCCACCGGCAATCGAAACCTCCGCCCGCTCAATCATTCCACTGGAACGGCGTTTGATATCCGCCAGCGTGTAGTACGGCGGAAAACCTTCGCGTTCGCTGAGCCGGTTGCAGAATTCGACGGCTCCGTACCAGGTCACATTGTCCACCGGACACCGGGGTTGATCGGTCGAGATACTCGGATTGTACTCGCAAACGGAAAAAAACTCCGCCTGCGTCACCGGATAAACGCCGATGAGAAACGTCTTCGCGATACTGACGCGATGCTGGGGACGTTCGTTATTGCGGATAAATTCATCCGATTCATGGGATCCCATGTAGAACTTGCCGTTGGGAATGCGACGCAACTTCATGCCGATGGGCGTCGTGACCGTCGTCAGTTTTTCGATCTTTTCCTGGAGGCTTCGCGCTTCGGGATCGTTCGACTTGAGCTCCAGATAACGCTGGACGCAGGAAAGGAGCGTGCTGTACTGCTTTGTCGCGATCGCATTGCGGATTTCACGGATCAGGGAATCGACTTCCGTGATGCAATCCCCGGCTTCGACATACATTTTCCGCAAATCCTCGTCGACCAACGGCTGGGGAACCTGCTCGACGATTTTCCGGACGAGATCGTATTTTTGGGCGTCGAACGTCGTCCGGGCCTGCGAACGGACGCTCTCGACGTACGTGCGGATGTCGCGTCGCTCTTTTTGGACGATCGGGATCATCATTTTGGCCCAATCGCGCTGCGGGACGAAATCAGGATGGGAAACCAACGAGATCGCTTTCAGGATCGGCAACGCCTTGTCGTGCCCATAGGTTTCGCGCAATTTCATCACGTATTGCTGTTGCAGCTTGAGGGCGACTCCCGTTTTCTGTTTCGCGGCCGCCAAGTCGGCCGAACAATTCCGGCACTGTTTGGCCCAAAACGGATTGGACGTGTTGCAACTCAGGCACGGTTCCTCATAAGGCCGATTACATTTCGGGCACATGCGCCCCGCGGGGACAACCGGGGAATGACAATGCGGACATTTTTCACCGGACGGAACGATCCCGAAAGGTGTCGCGACGGAAACGGGACCCTTCATTGGCGATGCCGATGCCTCCGATGTTGATGTGCCCGATGTTGATGTGCCCGAAGTGGATGTGTCGGCAGGAACCGTCGAACCGGAGGTTGACGGAACGGGGGAAGGGACGTTTTGGTTTTCCTGTTCATTGCCGAAAAGAGTCGGTCGCGTCGCCTTCCCTATTTTGACCATTTCATCCTGAAACGCCTCGACGGAAGGAAAACGGGCCCCTGGCGACTCGTTCAAGGCTTTGAGAAGAACATCCCGTAATTCGACGGGTAGTTTGTCCACAGCCAAGGCATCCGGTTCCTGCTTCGAAACAACATAGGCGATGCAGGCGGCCAAACTCCAAATATCCGCCGCTGGACCGACCAATTCGGAAACGGCCCGCTGTTCCGGCGCAAGGAAAGGGGATGGGTTGAAAACTCCCGACTCAACCATACCGGGACAAACCGCCGGATCGTGAAAATGTCCCACATCGGCATCGACCAGGATAGTCGAATCCGGCCCGAGAAAAATATTTTCCGGCTTGATGCTGCGATGCACGATTCCTTGCCGGTGCATCTCGATCAACAGTTGACACAGCGGAAGAAAACGTTTGGAGACGTCGAACGGCCGCATCGATTTGCCGGCAACAACCCATTCCCGGAGCGTTTTGGCCGTCCCGCCCGCATCACGAACATACCACAACCAGGAGTCGGTTTTTCCATACAGCAACGGTCTGAAGAACGGCGCCTCCGCCGGTAACGCCTGGAGTTGCCGGATGTCGCTTTCGAAACGACCCGCTCCGCCGTCGATCCCGAACGTGGCGGCGTCGAAACGTTTGAGAACCAGATTCTTCTTCCGGGCGCGATCGAAAATATTCCATGTCTCGCTTTTAGGAGAGGTGTCCAAACGGTCCTTGAATGAAAACGATTCGGGAAATCCGTTCGTTTCACCGGCAGAATCCGTGGCGGCGGCGGGCCAGCCGTCGCCCGGTCGGTCAGGTAGGGACAGATCAGCTTCACTCATGGGGATGTCGATTCAAACGGGAGAAGGCGGGGCTTATCCGTACGTTTTTACCTGGAGACAGGCACAACGAGACAGGTATATACCGGAAACGCGATGAA
>DOMV01000073.1:0-510 GCA_003509805.1 Planctomycetaceae bacterium | reverse complement strand
TTGTTCGCGGGAACATTTTCATGTCGTTCGAAGTATAACGCAAGCGGGTTATTATACACTTTACTCGCGTCCCTGTCCAATGGACTTGCCGAATCAAGTAGGGCAAACCTTTTTTCTTCTTCCGAATGCAGGACAAAAGAGTAAGAAAACGATCATGCCGGTTTTTTCGACATGATCGCCAGTACACATCCCGACGCCCGATAGAACCGTCTTTGAACTTGCCGCGAAAACCGCACGGCATCCCTTTTCCCGACCGCATGGGAGGGTTAGGGTGAGGGCAGGCCGGCGACAGTGACACAACCGGTGCTGTGACGCTATTTGTCCCCGTAGCAAAAAACGTCGATTCCAAGCGCTTCAGCCATAGCGGCCTTGACGGCCAACAGGCGGTCGGCGTCGCGCGGCGTCGCGGCATACGCGATCCGGATCCGGCCCGAGTGTTGCCGTGCCATGAATTGCTCGCGTGAAACGTGATTCAGGACGGCGTTCATGATCGCTTCTTCGGGGGAGCAG
>DOMV01000299.1:203-7222 GCA_003509805.1 Planctomycetaceae bacterium | reverse complement strand
TGAGCCGCAGGAATTCCCGGTCGGTTTCGGAAGGAAACCAAGTCAATCATAAACACACAGGTCAATCATGGACACAGCAAGCGCAAATGATGAAACGATTTTGGGGAACGACTCCCTTTTGGGACGGGATCGGCCCGTCGCCGTGATTACGGGAGCGTCCAGCGGGCTCGGAGAAGAATACGCCTGGCAATTGGCGGCCGCGGGCTATGATTTGCTACTCGTGGCCCGACGGGAAACCGTCCTTCAAAAACTCCAAGCCGCGATCGAAGCGACATACGGGATCCGGAGCGAGCCGTTTCGTTGCAATTTAGCCATCCCGTCCGATTTGGCCCGGCTGGAAGAACGGATTGCTCGAATCGCCGCCCTCGAATTCATGGTCAACAACGCCGGCTTCGGATTCGACAGCGCCTTTCCGAATGTCGACATCGAGCAGCAATGCACGATGGTGCAGGTTCATTGCATCGCGACGTTGCGGCTTTCCCAGGCGGCGCTGCGCATCATGTGTGCGCGGCGAAAAGGCTACCTGATCAATGTTTCCTCGATCGCCGCGATGACGTTCGGGACCAGTGTGGCCCAGTATTGCGCGACCAAGGCGTATGTGCTTTCGTTGAGTCGTTCCCTGTGGGGCGACGCCAAACCTTACGGCGTCAACGTGCAGGCGCTGTGCCCCGGATTCGTCCATACCGGTTTTCACGCCACGGAAACGATGAAAGGGTTCGACAAGTCGAAGATGCCCGGTTTCCTGTGGCTGACTTCCCGATATGTCGTCCGCAAGTCGCTCGCCGCCGTTCGAAAAAAGAATTGTCGCGACGTCTCTATTCCTTCGTTGCGCTATAAACTGCTCGCGTTGCTTTTCCGCATGCCGTTCTCGTCCATACTGATCCGGGCCCTCTATGCCAAGCGTGACGCCGCCCGCAAATCGGAAACTCCCCTGGCGCCCGAACAAACCGTGTGATGCAAGCCCGGAACGAAGCGTAGACGGGAGACGACGGTTAATCCCGGTCGCCGCACGTTGTTGCGCTCCCGGCTTTGATGCCGCAAACGGCATGATAATCCCAAATGTCCGTTTTACCGTGTTTCCAGTATATCTTCCCGGGAACTTCTCAATATCGCGTTGTCGTATTGCCGATATACCGTAAACGGCGTGGCAGTCCTCCCGCGGACAATCGCCCGCCGCTCGAACGGTCTGCGTAAATGCTTATATTAACAAAAGTTGGGGCGAGCGAGTGCGGCAAGCAGACTTGACCAAAATGTCTGTTTTCATCGCGTTTCCAGTATAATCCCCTTTATGCCGAAACCAGGACGTTTTTTTGTCTTGCCCGGATTTCTTGCCGGAATCCTGCTGGCAACGGTTGCCGTCAGTGCTGTTGCCGCAGGTGCCGTTGCCGTGAACGACATGCAAAGCAACAAAGTCCGGATGGATGCGTATCTTGACGCCGTGTCCCTTTCCACCGTCGGCGACCCCGATACGCGGGGAATCCTCGACACGTTGGACGGATTCAATGCCGGCCTTCCGGCAGGCATGGTTTCCGCAACGACGCAAGATGGATACGACCAGTTAAACGGGGCGATTTACGGAACCCTCGGAACCGTTCTTCTCCAGAACATCGCAATCCGCAACGACACACTGGCCGCGATGTTGCGCCGCACGGGAAAGGGGACGCCGGCGCGTCGCACGGCGCGGGACCTCGACGGCTCCGTTTCCCTCCTTCCCGTCGATGCCGGGGACAAAATTTTCTTGAAAGAGAGTCGCGTGTCGACTTGGGCGCTCGGTTACGGAATCGGGGGCCAAGCCTCGTTCGACGGCGATGTCCAGGGTTACGGACAAGCGACGGGAGGAACGCTTTTCGGTTTCGGGCGCCGAACGAGTACAAAAGATACGGAACGAAGCGATCTGGACTCGAACGGAACCTTCGGCTCCTACACCGAATCGCGTATCGAGTCGAACGGGCTCGACGAATACGCGAAAACGATGGAGTTGATGTTCGGGCTTTACTCACACGACGAATCGGGCGGTCAGTATTCGCAAACGATTGCCGCTCTTGGATATGCGAAAAATCGTATCGTCCGGGCCCTGGACCTGTTCGACCGGCGCGCGGAAAGCGACCGGGAAGCCTTTCTGGGTTGCTGGTATTCCGAATCGGGGTCAACCCGGCATGGCGTTTTAGGAAGCCTGCAAACATTTTACGGCTGGCAGTACACCGGCGTCCATCAATACCGTTTTACCGAACAGGGGGCGGGTGCGGCCAACCTGATCGGCAAATACGGCACGACGCACAGTTTTCGTTCCATGCTCGGCATGAGATGGAATGGTTATCCGATCTCATTTCTTGGCGGCGACCTCTCGCTCAACGGAAACGCGATCTGGTGGTGCGAATGGGTTGACCGCACCTTTACGGTGTTTACGGGAAAACTTGCCGGCGCCTCGGATTCACCGCTCAGTTCGAGAACATTTCGGGCCGACGGGAACGACCCGGGCCGCAATTGGGGCGTTTTCGGGGCGGGATTGACCTACGATGTCGGTCGTTGCCGGATATTTGCCGGGTACGACGCCTTTGTCAACGTTCGCCAAGTGCTTCATACCGGAAACGCGGGCCTGAATTTTTCCTGGTAGGGACGCATGAATCCGTCTCCGCGCCGGCGTTCCGTTCCGGGGTTTCAGGCCATGTCGGGAAGGGGGTTGCGGTCATGCGCGATCCGCATATAATGGCACGGTATCACGACGCGGTCCGGCGGCGCACCGCACACAGTCTTATACCGAAGCCGGCCCCGTTTTTCGTTTGAACCGCCTGTTTACCTTCGGCAGTGTCGTTTCGGTGGGCAGGCTCCTTGAAAGGCGGCTTCGGGACATTTCAACAGCCTTCCGTATAAAATCGCCTCATACGTGACGCCGACCGGCGTTGGGATTCCGGCGTCATGCCATGCCCTTCAGTCGCCGTTACCGCAATAACCCTTGACCGTGGGAATATTTATGGCCAGTTCAGAAAAAAGCAAATCGGCCGTTGCCCAAACCGCCGCGAACGATGTTTTCGATGTGCGCCGTGTTCGTCGTCTCGTCGAACTGATGAAAGAAAACGACTTGACGGAACTCAATATCCAGCAGGGAGATCTGAAAATTCAACTTCAACGGGCCGCCGCGACGGTTCCCGTCTGTGCTCCCGTCCATGCTCCCGCTCCGGCCGTTTCGATGCCGCCGCCTGTCGCACCTCCTGCCGCGGTTGCGAGTCTTCCGGTCGCGGAAGACCCAAACATCCTGACGATTACAAGTCCCATGGTCGGAACATTTTATACCGCGGCCGATCCCCAGTCGCCCCCGTTCATCAAGGTCGGCGATACCGTCGGGCCGGAAAAAACCGTTTGCCTCATCGAAGCGATGAAAGTATTCAACGAAATCCAGGCCGAGACGGCCGGAAAAATCGTTGCCGTGCTGGCCCAAAACGGTCAACCCGTCGAGTTCGGAACGCCGCTGTTCAAGATCGATACGAGAGGATAGAGTATACTGGAAACGCGATGAAAACGAATATTTTGGTCACGTCCGCCTGCCGCACTCACGCGCCCCTAACCTCCGTTTGTATGTTGACATAAACGTGTCGTTCGAGCGGCGGTCGGCTATGCGCGGGCTCGTTCGCGGGAGGATTATCATGCCGTTCGAAGTATAACGATCGAAAAAATAACGTCGGGATAACGTCGGGCGTTCCCGTGCCGGTGTTTCCGCTCTTTGGGGAACCGGTTGCCCGGACCGCGTTTCGGCTTCACGTTCACCCCGTTTTTCACGTTTCTCATGTTCAAACGTATCCTGATTGCCAATCGCGGCGAAATCGCGCTGCGCATTATTCGTGCCTGTAAAGAGATGGGAATCGGAACCGTCGCCGTGTACAGCGAAGCGGACCGTGGGGCGCCCTATCTCGACTTGGCCGATGAAGCGATTTGTATCGGACCGGCCCGTTCTTCCGAAAGCTATCTCAAGATCGATCGCATCATCAGCGCAGCCGAGATCGGCGACGTCGACGCCATTCATCCCGGTTACGGCTTTCTTGCCGAAAACGCCCATTTTGCCGATGTTTGCCGCAGTTGCCGGTACGAATTCATCGGGCCGACCTCCGATGCGATGGCGCTGGTCGGCGATAAGAACTCGGCGCGGTCGATCGCCAAACAGGTCGGCGTTCCCTGTGTTCCGGGAAGCGACGGCCTGATTTCCACTGAATCCGAAGCCCTCGATTTCGCGAGAAAAGTCGGCTTTCCGGTCCTGATCAAAGCCTCAGCCGGCGGAGGCGGTCGCGGGATGCGGGTCGCCCGGGACGAAGCGCAGCTCCGGACGGCGATTACGCAGGCTTCGCAGGAAGCGAGCGCGGCGTTCGGCAACGGCGACATTTATCTTGAAAAGTTCATCGACGGCCCGCGCCATGTCGAGGCCCAGATCGTCGCCGACAAGCACGGAAACGTCGTCCATCTCTGGGAACGCGATTGTTCGATGCAGCGTCGGCACCAGAAACTGGTTGAGGAAAGCCCGGCGCCCAACCTGAAACTCGCGACACGCAAAGCCCTGTGCGAGGCTGCCACCCGGCTGGTGAAGGCGGCCGATTATTTCAACGCCGGGACCGTCGAGTTTTTGGTCGATAAGGACGAGAATTTTTATTTCATCGAAATGAATGCCCGGATCCAAGTCGAACATCCGGTAACGGAACTGGTGACGGGAATCGATCTCATTAAAACGCAAATCCTTGTCGCGGCCGGGGAACCGTTGCCGTTTGAACAGCAGGACATCGTCCATCGCGGGGCCTCGATCGAATGCCGGATCAATGCGGAAGACCCGGAACACCATTTCCGGCCCTGCCCCGGAACGATCACGCAAATGATCGTGCCGGGCGGCTTCGGGGTTCGTTTCGACTCCCATGCCCATGCCGGTTACACGGTTGGTCCGACCTACGATTCGATGATCGGCAAATTGCTCGTCCACCAGCCGACGCGCCGTGAAGCGATCGACTCGATGATCCGTTGCCTCAACGAGATGCGGATCGAAGGGATCAAGACCTCGATTCCGATCCAGCTGCGCATCCTCGAAAGCCCCGATTTTCAGGAGGGTCGCATTGATACGGGCTTTATCGAACGGATGCTATAAGAGATTGTTTTCAATTCCGCCAATGTGTGCAGCCTTGCCTATTTTAGCAGAAAGCCGATACTCCCGGCGAACCTGAGTTTCACGATGGCAAGGAACGATCTCACGTATCGGCGGCCAATCCTCTTTTGGGTCGCCGATTTTCCCGCCCCATCCCAAGCGGCGGAATTCGGGGGACTTGCGGCAGGATGCGGGGGACACGCGATGCGGGAAGCGACTGGAAAGGCGATGAAAACGAACATTTTGGTCCAGTCCGCCTGCCGCACACGTTTGTCTCAACTCTTGTCAATGCAAGTATTTACACGAATCATTCGAGCGGCAGGCGATGGTGCGCGGGAGGATTTTCATGCCGTTGACGGAATATCTGGGCCTCATTCGGTTTTCGCATACGCTTTTCGCGCTGCCGTTCGCGATTCTGGGCGGCATGATGGCGATCGCGTTGAACCTGGAAGCAGAACCGGCGATTTGGCCGCGATGGGTCGATATGCTCGGCGTGCTGCTCTGCATGGTTTTTGCCCGAAGCGCGGCGATGTCCTTCAACCGCTTGGCCGACCGCGAATTTGACGCACGCAATCCACGAACCGTCGCGCGACACCTGCCGAGCGGGCAATTGAGCGTACGATCGGTTGTGCTGTTCACATGCGCATGCTCGATCGGATTCGTCGGCTCGACCTTGCTCTTTCTGCCGAATCGCATCCCGATCTGCACGGCGATTCCCGTCTTGCTTTTTCTCTTCGGCTACAGTTATGCAAAGCGGTTCACGGTACTTGTCCACCTCTGGCTCGGCGCGGCGCTCGGTTTGTCCCCGATCGCGGCCTGGGTGGTCTTTCGACCGGTCGTTTGGCCGGCCGAATCGATCTATCCGCCGATTTTGCTTGGACTTGCGGTGATGTTCTGGACGGCGGGATTCGACGTGGTTTATTCCTGTCAGGATGCGGAAATCGACAAAAAGGAAGGACTTTTCAGCCTTCCGGGCCGCTTTGGCATGATGGGCGCGCTTCCGTACGCGCAGTTGTTTCACTTCCTCATGGTGGTCGCGTTGCTGTTAATACCAAGTTGTTTCGAGCCGTTCGGACGAATCTGGTATTCCGGGGGCGTTGTGACGGCCGTGATTCTTTTGGCCGAACACATGGCAGTCAATCCAACGCGGGTACCATCAAACGCGCTGACCGAAGCGGACGAGGCGATCGAAAATACGATCGAAAATACAGCCGAAAATACGGTTTTTGAGGGCGGTATCGCCTATTTCAAACCCGATGTCGACCGGGTCAACATCGCGTTTTTCCACATGAACTGGGTCATTTCGCTCGGCTTGCTGGTCGTCGGGATCGTTGACTTGTGTTGTTGACGGATCGCAACCGACTTGTTTTCAAGCGGTTAAAAAAAACAAAATCTTTTCTCGCTTCCCCCCTTGTGATAAAACGACGCTCGGGTATATTTATGCCTACTTGAGACGCAAAGCCGACTGGGTTGTGACGAACAGCGTTGCAAAGCAAACGGTGCTCAGGTCGACAAAAACCGGATTTTTTTCCGAGGGGTGTTGACTTACGGCGAATCGAGGGTAGAATGGTTCGTCTGTCGTTTGGGAGATCGCATTTCCCGTTAGAGCGGCGGAAACTGATCTTTGAAAATTTGGTAGTGATGTTTGTATTGTGGATTGGTGGTTTTTTAACCAACGGGAACCACCAGCTACTTTACATTGTTGTCTAAGGATAATAATGTGAAGCTCCAAGAAACCTTAGGGTAATTCAGTGAGAACTAGCGATTTAGGATCGATAGTTTGGTATATTTCAAGTCCTTTCCGGTCGACCTGGAAAGGCAAACCAGAGCAAACGCTCAATTTTGCTGACAAACGACGCAAGTCGTTCAGGCATATATTCAATTGAAGGGTTTGATCCTGGCT
>DOMV01000299.1:0-191 GCA_003509805.1 Planctomycetaceae bacterium | reverse complement strand
AGTGGCGAAAGGGATAGTAATACATAGATATCTGCCCCCCGGTCGAGGATAGCTACGGGAAACTGTAGGTAATACTCGATGATTTCCCCGGAACAAAGGTGTGATTCCGCCGGGGGATGAGTCTATGTCCTATTAGCTTGTTGGCGGGGTAATGGCCCACCAAGGCTCTGATGGGTACGAGGCGTGAGAGC
>DOMV01000477.1:2544-2888 GCA_003509805.1 Planctomycetaceae bacterium | reverse complement strand
GTTTACTGCCGTTCGAAGGTCGGATTCGTCCGTGTCCTCCTGCTGCCGAACACCGAGGTTCGCCGCCGGGCCAACGAATTGTTTCAACTCGGTTTCAGCGGTCGGATGCTCCTGTGTCCGCCGATCGGCCTTCCCGCACTGGATGACGCCACCGAAGCGCCCTTGGGCGAAAAGGCGTGGGAATCCTACCTCGACTCGATGAACGGCCAAGTCGTCCTCGACGGTCCCGCCTATCCCGACACGCCGCCGGTCGTCCTCCGCTATGCCAAGGAGTTTTTTCTCGAAGGTTTTCGGACAGGAACCATCGCCGTTTACGAAATTCTCAACTCATAACCGCTTCGCTT
>DOMV01000477.1:0-2518 GCA_003509805.1 Planctomycetaceae bacterium | reverse complement strand
ATCCTCATAGTCGGCGTCGTTGTTCCGGACGATAAACGGGACTCCTTTTCGCACGACATTTCAACTTTCACACACAGGATTTTATCATGGACTTCAAAAGCATTCAAGACTGGATCGACACGATGGCGATCCGCGTCGTCCGTCAGGGGCAGCGCAATTTTTTCGTCGCGCAGGACGTGGCCGCGAGTTTGAACGAGAAGGCATTGCTTCCCGGCCAAAACCGACTGGGCGTCGCCGATTTCGAGCGATTGCCGGTCCGGGGCGAACCGGTCATTTGCCTGACCTCGAACGGGATGCAGAAACTTTACAATGCGATGGCCGGCACGCTCGATATCGACGGCGGCATGCCGCAGACCGGGCTGAACGCGGCCTCGATTGCCAACATGCAGACCGACCGGGTCGCGCCGCCCGAGCCGGAACTCGGCTTCGATTCGCCGATCCACAAGGCGCTGATGCCCTATCTGTCCAGCCTGGTCAATCCGAACCACGCCGTCATGGTGACGCCGGAACTCGCCAAAATCCTGCTCGGCGGCAACTTGAAAAACAGGCCCAAAAACAACCGGAATTTCAAAAAGCTCTGTGCGCAGCTTCGCTCCGGGAAGTGGAAAGTCAATGGCGCAACGATTACCCTGTCCCGCTACTGGCAACTGCTCGACGGCCAGCATCGCCTGTTCGCCATCGTCGAAACGGGCATCGCCGCGCCCTGCATTTTGGGATTCGGATTCGATCCCGGCGTCTTCGCCACGCTGGACCAGGGCGCGAAACGCAGCAACGCCGACAACCTGTCCATCGCGGGCTTTTCGAACACCCGGCTTTTGGCCTCGGTGATCGGCGTGTACCAGGCCGTGAAAAACGGTCAGGCCGTCAACAACACGGCCCGCGCCATCGAACCGGAAGAATGCGTCCGTTTCGCCCGGGAAACGGACAACTTGCAGATCGCGGTCAACAAGGCGCGCGACTACCACCGGCGCGGGGCGCGATTCGTTTCCGACGCGATCATCGGCGGTCTCATGGCGCGCGGCATGGAAATCGACAAGCGGGCGACGAATCGATTCTTCGATTATTTGCTGAACGATAATTGCAAGGGTGTCCGGCCGGTCGCGATCCAGAAGCTGCGAACGAAGCTTCTCAAGGATTACATGGACAAATCCCGCTCGGCCAACGCCTCGTTCGTCGCGGCCGTCATCATCAAGACCTGGAACGCTTATCGGCAGGGCAAGACGATTCGTGCCCTGAAATTCAACCCGGAAACCGTCGTGGACGGCGTCGCCGTCGGCGAAACCTACCCCGTCATGGTGTAAAGGAGGTGAATCATGTCGCAGGAAAGAATTCAAGAGTTGGAACTGGCTCTGATCGTCACCGACGACGAATTGAAGGTTCGCGTCGAGATCGATCCCAGGACGGCCCAGGACTATTACGACGCGATGGAAACCGAGGAAGAGATGCGAAAGTTTCCGAAGCCGACCGTGTATTTCGACGGATGCCGCTACTGGCTCGCGGATGGTCAACACCGCTACTGGGCGGCATTCCGTCGCGGCTACAAAAGCATGGCCGTCAATGTCGTCGAAGGGTCCCATGACGAGGCGATTCTCGCCGCCGTGAAACTGAACCTCAACCACGGACTCCGTTTTCAAGAAGGCGATTGGGAGAAAATCGTTTCTTTAATTGCGAGCAAGGAACAGTGGAAAGATTGGTCGAATCGACGGTTGGCTGAAGAATTGAAATGCAATGAAGGAACCATTCGGAGGCATCGACCGGACAATTCAGGTGCGGCGCGCGCCGCAACTGAAAAACGCCAAGGTAAGGACGGCAAGATGTATCCTGCAAAAGCCAGAAAGAATCAGAACCCGGCAACGAAGCCCGACACGGCCCCGACGTCGCCGTCTGTCGCGACGGAAACGCCTCAAGCGGACAAGGAGCCGCAGACGCCAGACCGTACGACAGACGCGAACACGGTCGAAGTTTCCGAAACGCCAATTCATGATCTTCGCGCGAATCGGGAAAATTCCCATCCCGAGGCTCGGGCCGAGCAGGAACGCATCCTCGACGATATTTCCGCGCTCGTTTGCCGAATCAACCGCTGGTTCGACAACGCTCCGGAGGTCTTGCACAACGAATTCGCCGGTGTTTTGCGAGAACGCTTCCAGGAAATCATCGGCACGGAGCCGACGCCGTCTCGTTGACGCACGGATTTCCCTTCAACCACCATCTGCGCTACCCTTGCGCCCATTCGATCTACAGGAACCATCATCATGACCACTCAAGAAATTTTACCCGTCTCGCAAATTCTCGATATCGTACGGCAAGTCGTCTCGAAATATCGCCGCCACAATCACGCGGACTACGAGGATTTCGTGCAGGACGTCCTGCTCGGTGTTTTCGAGCGGATGTCCGACTACGATCCGGCTCGCGGCAAGGTGGAAAAATTCGTGATTTCCGTCGCGAATCAGAAAGCGCGGGACCGGCATCGCGAAGAACGACGCTACCGTGAACAGGCGACGACGAACCACCGGAGCCG
>DOMV01000024.1:804-5661 GCA_003509805.1 Planctomycetaceae bacterium | reverse complement strand
GGCGTTCGAAAGCAGGTTGTTCAAAATCTGCTGGATTCGCGATTCATCCTGCAACATGGGCGGCAGGTCCCCGTCGATCCGTATCTGCAAATCGATATTCTTTTTGTCGAACAGGGGTTTGGCCATATCGCACTGCGCCGCGACCGTATGTTCGATCGGGAAGGTCGAAAGATGGATTTCCATCCGGTTCGATTCGATTTTCGCCATATCGAGAATGTCGTTTATCATCGTCAACAGCGAACGGCCCGATTTGTTGATGTTCTCGACGTAGCGCTTCTGTTTTTCGCTCAGGGTTTCGATCGAACCGAGCACGTCGCTGAACCCCAGGATGCTGTTGAGCGGTGTCCGCAGCTCGTGCGACATCGTGGCCATGAAATCGCTTTTGACCCGGTTCGTTTCGATCAACTGGAGCGTCAAGTGCGCCAGTTCGTCGACCTTGATTTCCTGGTCGTTATACGCTTTGCGGAGTTTGTCCTGCGCGGCGACGAGGTGTCGCAACATCCGGTTGAACGCCTCGCCGACGGATTCGAACTCGTCGCCCGTGTGCAGCTCGGCCCGCTTCGTGATGTCGCCCCGACTGATCGATTCGGCGACGTCGCGCAGATTCCGCAGGGGTTTGATGATCCCGGCCCGGATGACGGTGTAGAAGGCGATCAGCGACAGGAAGGCGGTGACGATGCCGACGCCGAGCAGTTGGGCCCAGAATCGTTTGATCTTGTCCTGGGCGGGCGGTTTCGGGATGGTGACATGCACGACGCCCATCAGTTCGCCGACGAGGTACGGATTGTCCGCGTCGCGGCGGCCGATGCTGGAATGGCCGGAGTGACACTCGTAACAGACGCTTTGAAAACGGATCGGTTCGTAATACTGGTATTTCCCGTCGGCATCGTCTTCGCCCCGGGGCTCTTTACTCGGGACATCGGGGTTGAATTCCTCTTTGGGCAGGAGGGGAAAACGGTCGAGAATCTTCCGGTATTCCCCGCCCGGTTCGTATTTCGCCGCCAATTCCTCATCCGGCGGTTCCTCGTCGCCATCCTCCGGCCGCGGCGGGAGCGGCCGGATGATACGGCATTCGAAATCGCGATTGCGGAACCGGCTTCCCAGCGATTCCATCGCCCCGCGGAAAGCACGATCGTCGGCGTTTTCCTCCCCCGCATTCGCTTTCCCGGAAAGCATTCCCTGCGTCGTCGAGGCTGTGCCGGTCCCGTTGAACGCGTCCCAATGCTTCATGATCAAGTATTGGCTCGCCCAGAGGTTGGCCGTCTCCGGATTCTGTGTTTTGACGATTTCTTCCGTCGTTTTCCAATACATGTAGATGCTCGCCAGGGTCACGATCGTGAGCGCGACGCCGAAGAAGAAAAGGCATTTCATCTCCAGGCTCGACTCGAAAAAGGCGCGATTGTGCAAGGGCTTCTTCATGACGGAAAAAAGGGCTCGGCGTCTATCGGCATCGCGTTTAGTTGAATATCATTCCGGCATATCCGACGACGCGGTCGGTATCGCCGGTCCGTTCGGCGCTGGTGGTATGGCCGACCAACACCGACTCGTTCAGGCGGTCGCACAAACACAGGGTTTCGAGAACGAGCGCGGCAGCGGTGACCCCGCACATGGAAATCCGGTTTTCGCGCACGACCGCCAACAGGTTTTCCGGGTCGCGCCGCAGCATTTCGTCGATCGCCATCCGGTCGACGACCCGGGTCATCTCCTCCGTCCCATAATGGTGCAGGTCCGAAGAAATGATCAACAGCGGCCATTCCGGTTGGCTCATGAGGAAGGCGGCGAGCTGCAAGGCGGAATCGGCGATCAACGGCCACGAAGCCGTCGCGAGCGTGACACCGATGACGCGGACATCCGGCCGGAGCCGGCGAAGGAGCGGCAACTGGACTTCGATCGCGTGTTCTTCCGCGTGGGGAACCGGGTCGAATTGAAACAAGTCGGTTGCAACGAGCATCTTGGCGGCGAAATCGGGATCACCCTGCAACGCATCGCCGGGAAGTTCCCAAGTCCGGTAGGGAGCGACCGCCCAATCGAGTCCCCCGGGACGGTGTTTCGGAGAAAATATGATGACGCGCGACGGAATGCGAACCCGCCGCAACGTCGCGGCGGCCAGTTCGCCGGAATAAACCCAACCGGCATGGGGAACAAGCACCGCCGAAGCCTCGATTGGTCCGGGAAGGAACGACCCGGCAATGGGCGACCCGGCAAGGGGCGACCCGGCAATGGGCATTGCCGCAATGGGCACTGCCGCAACGGGACCGTCTTTCCCGGTTTCTCCAGGATGGGCCGCGGCGGCTTTTTCTTCATCCTTGGGGGGAAGAGCGTATTTTTTACGGCCGGAGGCGAACATGTCGTCGAGCGCCGCTTCGAGTTTCGCCGGTTCGTTCGGGTAAAACGAGCCGGCCACGGCACAGGGGCGGCGCGGGGGAAAGTCATCCCGTTTCGACATGTTCGTCACCAAGACCTTCGACGCGGTGCAGACGGTTTCCATCGAAAGCACCTCGGCCGTCGCCGGTTCGGTGATCTTGAGGTAATCGACCGAATCCTTGAGGAGCTCCTCGGGCGTGCATTGCGGACGATATTGGGCGATCCACCCTTCAGGACTGGAAATCATCATGCTCCGGGTCGCGGTCTCCACGCCGCTCAAATCGTGCGCGACCACGTTGCCGTGCATGCGGGGGTCCCAGAACACGGCCAAGTCGAGCCGGGCGTCGGTCAGTTCCAGGCGTGTCGCCCCGGCGTGTTCGATCTGTTCGGCCATGAGACGGAGCATGTCGGACAGCGACGATTGCAGCGACACCTCGGGCCTCAAGGTGATCTTCGAACAGACGAGCAACGGCCGGCCCGCGATTTCGACGATCACGCTGATTCCCGAAACGGTTCCGTCGAATTGGCCGGGATGGAAATCGCCTGGTCTTCCTCCCTCGAACAAGGCCAAAAGGTTCCGGCCGCAGATTTGACGCAATTGTTCGACCTCGGCAAGTGTCGGTCCCAACGCGGCGGAGGCGTTCCATTGAAACCGGCTCGCGACTTCCAACCGCTTGAGGATTTCCGGTTCCTCGATTCGGACATCGGCGAACGCGCCCGCGATGGATCGGCCCTCGAAGGTCAGCAGCATCGACCGTTCGTCGTACCAGGCGCTCCCGGGCAGCCCGGCCTTACGGCAAACGGCTTCGAGAAATTCGGGAACATCCATGTCGAATTCGGTCGCGACCCCGGGGAGCAAGAGCCCGCGGTTGGCGCCCTGGATGATCTGGAGGCCGTGCCGCCCGATTTCTATTTCATCCGCCCTGGCCTTGCCGTGCGCGAGAATTTGCTTCATTCCCCAGAGAATCCAGACTTCCATGTCGATCCCGGCAAGTTCGGCGGTGACAATCGGCGGAAAACGGGGATCGTCTTTCGCACTGCGGACGGCGGCGGCCTCGACCGCCTCGGCCAACGGCATGGAATCGCCGAGCGCACCCATGCAGGCGCGGAGATGTCCGTTTTTCTTGAGGCTGACGAAGGCCCCCAGTACGGGCATCCGCGCGATCTCGGGGATCAGTTCGGCGACCTTGCGCGAACGGACTTTCGTAACGATCGAAGCGACACGGAGGGCCGCGGCGTGGAAAACGGATGCTTCCTGGCGCGGCGTCAACACGGGTTGCTGAGTATCCATCGGGTTCGCCTTGTTTCGTGCGCCTTGTTTCGTGCGACTTGTTTCTTTTACCTCGTTTCGTTTTCGGGAACCGGGACGATCGATCGTTGATCGACCGACCGTTGATCGACCTTCGCGAAAAACGAAAAAACGCGAAAATTTCAGGCAAAATCCAAACAACAAGTTCGCGAATTTCGCCCTTGCGCGTATTTCGCGTTCCGGTAGCCTACCAAACGGCGCTGCATTGGTATACTTCGAACGGCCCGAAAATGCTCCCGCGAACAATCGCCTGCCGCTCGAACGCAACGCACAACCTGGTATTTGCCATTACGTTATGGCGAGCGAGTGCGGCAAGCGGACTTGACCAAATGTCCGTTTTCATCGCGTTTCCAGTATATTTTTGATCGGTCCTGCGCCCCGGCCCTCCCCCGCAAGCGGGAGAGGAGTCTGCCGGGCGACTCGCGCCCGGTTCGTGATCCAATCTAGGTGAAACACCAGGGGCGTGTTCGTTTGATATCCGAACGGATGATATCCATGCAGATATTCACATCGTCGACGACTTGGAAATCGTACATGCCGACACACAGGAAATCGGCGCCCGCCTCGAAGGCGTAGCGGAACCCGTCGGCCGGGCGGATTGATCCGGCGGCAAGCGTCTTGAAGCCGATCCACGGCTGTTTGAGCGAATTCATGAACGCGATCGTCTCTTCCGGCCGGCGGCAGTAAACATTGTCGCACTCCTGTTCGCCGGCTTGGCGCGACCAGTAATTGCCGTGGTGGATCGTCTTCATCCAGAAATCGGGTTCGATCCCTTTTTCGACACAAGCCTTGATCGTTTCGATCCGGTGCCCGCCCAGCCCGACGGGCGAATCCTCCTTTCGGACTCGTTCGATAAAAGCGGCGATTTCATCGAATTTGCCCTCGCGGACCAGCCGGTCGTTCGTTTCTCCCTGGATATACGCGGCCGCGGCCCCTCGGTCGAGGCAATCGAGCGCCCCGTCGAGGCTGGAACAGTCGGCGATGAAATTCATGCCGCCGTCCGCTTTTTCCCAATAATCGACCATGATCCCGATGTGGGAATGATGGCCGAGGTAGGTATTGATCCCGCAGGCTTCCCCCATCTTGAACGTGGCGATGATTTTATCCCGGGTGTGGTAGGCTTTGACCAGTTCCGAGACGTAAATCAGGTCGCGGGCATGTGCCCAACCGCCGATCAGGTTGCC